>DASPJQ010000470.1:0-13699 GCA_035628535.1 Flavobacteriales bacterium
TCAATGTTTCCTGTATAAGGGCAATATCGGTACTTACGCGCGAGGTGAGTTCACCAACCTTGTTGCGATTGAAAAAATCAACAGGCATGGTTACCAGTTTACCGTAGGCATGGTTGCGTAAATCGCGCATGGAATTTTCAACCACGCGGCTGCTAAAGTAAATCCTGAAAAAAGAAAAAACGGCCTGGGCCGCAAAAACCATAAAAAGCAAGAGTACAACCGCATTGATGTTTGAAAGGTCGGTAAGTTTAAAATCGGCATCGGTAACCGAAACTCCCGATTTGCCTCCCAGCAAACTTCCCATAAGCGTGGGAAACATCATGGACGTTGCACTTGAAAGCACAAGGAAAAACAACGTGAGAAAGTAAATTCCCCTGTACGGTCTTACAAAAGTAAAAACCCGCATTGCCTTGCGGTACGATTCTTTTGTGATTTTGATTTTCTCCCTCTCTTTTGCCATGCAGCGCGAATTTAGGCAATTTACACTGCGTGGCAGTCAAAAACCGGTAGCTGCAGGTAAAAAGGCGGTAATTAAGGTGCAAATTTTTTCCGGCCAGTCATTTTTTTGACATAATTGTGACAAAACCCGATTGCTTTGAGGAGCCTAAGGCTTTAAAAACATTGCGCTTCAAAAAAATATTCTTTCTTTACTTTTTTCTACCGCAAATACCTGTATTCAACGAAACAAAAAGGGCTGATTGCAGCCGGGTTAAAAAAAGTAACGAAAAAGCCATCACATAATCCAAATTTTTTGCTTGAAAACAAGCGGCTTCCGCTAGAAAAGTACCCATCAAAAAATTTCGCGCATCATGCGGACTACCGCCCACCATGCCTGAAAAAAATACTAAAGAAATTAATTTGATCCCCAGATCCGCTTTGAACGCTCCTTATTTACAGCAGACATGTATTTAAGTAGTCCTTTTAACACTAATACTATTTTACCGCGTACCACACCGCTCCTTGGGAACAAGCACCGGCTTTTTTTCAACTGATACCTTACCGGCCGGTTTTTGGCCCCATGTACCCGCTTTTTCCTTTTTACGTTTTAGCGCTTCAATGGCTTTACCTGAAGGAGCTTTTTTAACCGGTTCCTGCGCTATTGCGTTTATTGCAAAACATAAAACCACAATACCAAACACTGTTTTTTTCATAAAAGCTTCTTTAAAAAGGTTATCAAATTTAAATCATTACAGGCCTTATTGCAATACCTTTGCCAAACTGGTGAAATGTCCGCACAAACAATACGCATTGAAGCGCGAACGTTTCATGCGACCCATAAAATACGCCACATATGAAAGATGCACGCTCAATAGGAAACACTATATGCGAATGTTCCATATGACCTTTAAAAACAAATAATTCCTATATGAAACCGAAAGTACTTATAGTTGAGGATGAAGTGAACCTGATGGAATTACTTATCATTAACCTGGAGGACGAAGGATATGAGTGCCTGAGCGCCAGCAATGGAAAAATAGCGCTTGAAATGGTGCAGGAAACAGTGCCCGACCTGGTATTGCTTGATGTAATGTTGCCCCTGGTTAACGGGTTTGAAGTGGCAGCCAAATTGCAAACCGACTATCCCAAATTGCCCATTATTTTTTTAACGGCCCGCAGCGATGACAAAGACAAAATAAAAGGCCTGAAGGCGGGGGCCGTTGATTACATTGCCAAACCGTTTAACCTTGAGGAACTTTTGCTGCGCGTTAACATCCACCTAAAAAACCTGCAGCGGGTCAAGCCCGAAAAATTTCTTAAAATTGGTGATTATCAAATAAATGTTGAAACATATGAAATTTTATTGCATGGCAAGGTAATTGCCGAAACCGGTAAAAAGGAAATGCAATTGCTTCAATTACTGGTAGAAAATGCCGGAAAAGTGGTTTCACGCGAGTTGATAATGTCAAAAATCTGGGGTAATGAGGTAGACACTACTTCTAGAACCATTGATAATTACATACTTACATTAAGAAAATGGTTCAACGAAGACCCGAAAAACCCCCGTCATTTCCATTCCATAAGGGGTGTTGGATACAAATTGACCCCCTGAATTTTGGCCCAAGCAACCTTTTTTGACCCCCATCGTCTTATTAGTGAAATTAGGTTACTTGCTACCTCCTGATTTCGCTGGTTTTAAAAGATTCAGGGGAAGATGTATTACTCCCAACCCAACAACAACATCTTCCCCGGATTTTTTCTCAATGACAAAACTCACAAAATTTACTTTTTTCATTGTGCAAAATCAAACTTGTTGCATCCATCATTTCGGTTGTAATCATTGCTAAATAATCTTCCAGCAGTTTTACTCCCGAAGGTAGATCCATTTCAACAGTAAAAAATTGGGATGACCCTGTTGCAAGTGGAATAATGCTTGCCGTTGATTGTTGAGCCCCGAACGTTGCAGCCACTAATTTTTTATACAACAGCAATTGAATAAGCTTGTCCTTTGACACATAAGCATCAATACTGAGTTTGGAAGGAACAGTTAAATACGCTTCTTCTACCCTGCCGGTTTTAAAATCATAAATAAAATATTCACCCGATGGGTCCTTCAACAGCAGGTCAATGTTACCAATAAGTTTTATTTGTTTTGCCTGAGCCGGGCTGGTTGTCCCCCGGGCAAAATTAACCTGCGTAACGCATTCAAGTTTTAGTTCGGTGCCTTCAACCGTTTTTCCCACCAGGCTGAATTCTCCGGACGCCATTTGTTTTTCAAGGAACGATGAAACCATTTTACGCACCAACTGGAAAGCCAGAAAATTCTGACCCGAATTGAAACTGTACGTTTTGAATTTTTCGCCACCTTTAATTTCATTCAACACCTTGTCCATTGATTCCAGCGCCCCCGCAAAAAAAGCGTGCGTAAGTTCGGTATGCAAAGCTGTATTGAATAACGATTCAAAATAAGCGTGTACCATGTTGCCAATGTCCGATTCATCAACCTGCTGAAAATCCTTCGGTGTTTTAAAACCCAAAATATACTTATGGTAAAAATCCAGCTGGCACCTGGCAAACGTGCTGAGCATGGTGGCTGAAAATCCCTGTTGCATGAGCGCATTTAACCGCTCAAAATAAAATCCTGATTTTTCAACGGTGAATTTACCGGGTATGTCGCTCAGCACCGCATCAACCTGGTGGGTTTGCACTGTTATTTTTTTATTTACCTCAACCAGTTCCTTTTCTACCTGCAACAAATAGCGGCTGCGCTCGGCCTGCTGCAACAATTCGTTTTGTGTGTTGTAAAACACATGCACTGTTGAGGCACGCTGTATTAACCGGTAAAAATAGTACGCGTAAACTGCGTCCTGTTCGGTTTTACCCGGTAAGTGAAAATGGTTGCGCAAGTCATAGGGAATGTACCCCGCATAATTGGTTTGCGCAGGCAAATACCCTTCGTTGGCCGAAAGGATAAAAACGGTTGAAAAATCAAGCGCACGCGTTTCAAGCATACCCATGATTTGAATACCTGCCAACGGCTCCCCTACAAAAGCCAGGGGATAATTGCGTGTGAATTTGGTAAAGAAATTTTTAAATACGTACCAGCTTGTTACATTTTTTTCAAATCCCGGTAATAAACTCAGCTTGTGGAACGCCTCCAGGTAATGGGCATAAATCTCGGCATGAATATCCTGGTCGCTCATTCCTTCCAGTTTATTTTTTATAAATGGAATGATTTTTTGAATAAATTCAAATGGCGATTGAAAGGCTGCCTCCAACAAATCATTTAACGGTGTTGAGGCATATGCAACGTTTAATTCCTCGCGATTTGTCAACACAACATCATTTCCTAAACGGATATTTAAAAATGCGGCTGTTGCATCAACAAACTGGTCAAGCACCTGGCGTTGTATAAATGTTTTACTACGGGTGTAAGCAATATTCAGATCAATCAGTGCCATAAAGAAATCATTGGCGGCCGTAAACCGCAACGGCCATCCCATGGTTACGTTCACGCGCAATAGCGAGGATGGCAAACTATTGATCAATACCGGCAACAACTGCTCATTGCATAAAACAATGGCGCTGCGTTCAAGTTGCTCCTTTGGCAAATTCACCAGCAAGCGCACCAGTTCGCTGCACTGCATAGCCTCACCGTTGCTTTCATAAAAATGTATGTTTTTTTGCAGTGAACCCAAGGCATTGGCATCAACCAATTCGGGTTTGGCAATTGTTTTGCGGTAATTGCGTATAAACAAACCCGCTTCGTGTGCCGGGTTATCTACATAATACGCATCCGCATCAAAAAATAACCGGGCCTGGTTGTGTTGCTGCAGGTAATGCATGAGCACCGACTCGCATTTGGTCAAGGCGTTAAACCCGGCAAATACATAAATACGGTCAGGCTGGTCTTCAAATATAGTTTTTAAATTGGAAGCAATATGGCGGTTAATCATGCCGCTGTACCCTAATTTACGCTGATGCAAATAGTCCTGTAGTTTTTCATAATACAACGGCAGTTTCATCCAGAAATTATTGAGGCGCTGCTGGCCGGGGCTCAACGTGTCACGATCAAAGCTCCACTCTTCAATTTCGATTTCCTGTTCTTTAAGCGCGGTGAGGTTGGTGAACATTGATTTTGCACTAACCATATAATTATCCACTTCATTGAAATCGGCAAGCAACTGCGGGGCCCAGGTAAAAAATGTTTCAAAAGGTTCAGGATCGGTTTCAAGGCTGCAATACACTTCGTAAAAATGAAAAACCAGTTCAACCTGCGTGAGTTTTGAAAAAGGCGAAAGCCGGTCAAACAAATCGGTAAGCGTTATTATTTCGGGAAGAATAGCTGCTTTTTTTTGCGTTGTAAGCAAGGCCATAAAACCGCTGGAAAAAAAACGGATGGAACGTTTTGCCGGCACTACCAGGGTAATGCGGTGCAGTTCAGGATACTCATTCAATACCTGGTTGCACACACTGTTTACGAATGTGGATTGTGACATTTGTATGACAAATTACTAATATTATATCTATTATCTTCGCCAAAAAAGCAAACATGTTGACAAGACCCCGCAGGAACCGAAAGTCAGAAAGTATACGAAGCATGGTGCGCGAGAACAGCGTACATGCCGGTCAACTTATTTATCCCCTGTTCCTGGTTGACGGAAAAAAAATAAAGTCGGAAGTAAAGTCGCTGCCAGGGAATTTCCGCTGGAGTCCTGACACGGTATTACCCGAAATTGAAGCATGCCTGAAACTGGGGTTAACCAATTTTGTTTTGTTTCCGGCCATTGATGAAAAATTAAAAGATAAAAAAGCGGCTTACAGTTACAGCAAGCATAATTTTTACCTGAAATTAATTTCTACCATTAAAAAAGAATTTCCTGAAACCTGTTTGGTGAGCGATGTGGCCATGGACCCTTACAGCAGCGATGGGCATGACGGTTACGTTGAAAAAGGAAAAATCCTGAACGATAAAACGCTGCCCATTCTGGCAAAAATGGCCGTGGCGCAGGCCGATGCGGGAATTGACATCGTTGGTCCAAGCGATATGATGGACGGGCGCGTTGCGTATTTGCGAAACGCATTGGATGAAAAAGGCCATAGCGAAGTTTCCATCATGAGTTATACGGCAAAATACGCCAGCGCTTTTTACGGCCCGTTCAGGGACGCACTGGATTCGGCACCGAAAAAAGGCGATAAAAAAACGTACCAGATGGATCCCGCCAATAAAATTGAAGCATTGCGCGAAGCCGGGCTGGATGAAAGCGAAGGGGCCGATTTTTTAATGGTAAAACCCGCTTTACATTACCTGGATGTGATCCATACATTGAAAAGCAATACTGCGTTGCCCATTGCAGCCTATCACGTAAGCGGTGAATGCGCCATGCTCACAGCCGCCTGCAAAAACGGGTGGTTGAATTACGAAAAAGCAATGCCTGAAACGCTGTTGAGCATTAAACGTGCAGGTGCTGATGTCATACTCACCTATTTTGCCAAAGATTTTGCACGACTCACCAAAAAATAACTACCATGATTATTACCCAACCCGTACCCGGAGAATATCCTGCCTACTACGAAAACTATTTTCCTTTACTGGACAAAAACAAACCGGTATTGGAGCAAATGCATGAAGACGGGGAAAAATGTGCCAAAATAATTGCTGCATTGCCGCAACAAAAATGGCATTATGCCTATGCAGAAGGGAAATGGACCTGTTTGCAAGTACTGCAACACATTATAGACACCGAACGCATTTTTACCTACCGCGCCCTGTGCATTGCCCGTGGTGAAAAACAGAGTTTGCCCGGTTTTAATGAAAACACATATGCCGCTACGGTTGAAATGAAACATAAGACTGCCGGGCTTGTTTCGTTGGAGTGGACTTCGGTGAGGCAGGCCTCATTGGCGTTTTACATGGGACTTACCGATGCGGAAGCGAAACGCGTTGGGCATGCAAACAACAGTAGCATGAGCGTGAATGCCATTGCTTATATAACTGTTGGACATGCACGGCACCATTTTAATGTACTTGCACAACGATATTTTACGTGATTTTAGAACGTTGATTCAGATGATAACCGCTGATTTTTTTCTTTGCGTCTTTGCGTCTCTGCGAAAGAATTTTAATGTTGATCGTTGCAGGAGATTTTCAAATAAACTCAAATTGCACGCTGTTTTTGTCGCGCCCATGCGAATAACGAATTAACGATTAATGGAGAACGATTAAATGCCCAACACCATAACATATAACCTTAATGAATTACCGAAAGTAGCCTCTACCTTGCTCCAGCAAGCCGGTTCGCGAAAAATATGGCTGTTTAAGGGCGAAATGGGAACCGGGAAAACAACTTTGATTAAAGAAATATGCAAACAACTGGGTGTTGTTTCAAATATGTCGAGCCCAACGTTTGCATTGGTCAACACGTACGAAACTACCAGCGGCAAACCGGTTTACCATTTTGACCTATACCGTTTAAAAAAAATGGAGGAACTTGCCGGCATTGGTTTTTCAGAATACATTGAATCGGGGAATTATTGTTTTATTGAGTGGCCTGAAATGGTGGAGGAAAAAATGGAGGATGTGTTCAACTTAAAAATTGAAATGAGCGGAAATACCAGGATTCTAATTTCTGGTTTCTAATGAAAAAACCCAAACGAAGAGGGTTGAACGATGACAAGAATTAAAAGCGCACACGCTTGAATACCACATTCACGCCCATCAGCAATCAGAAATTATTTTCCTATCCACTCCATCAACCCCGATTTGGTCAATGTAGCATTATTCAATTGTTGTTCCACCACGCCATCTTTCATTAAAAAAATAGCGGGTAAATCATATCCGCTCATATTGGCATAATCAACATTGCCGTTGAAATGCGCCATTTCCACCAACGGTTTTCCCATGATTTTAAAAAATGTATCCATTTTTGATGAATCGCCATTTAAAATAAAATAAATGGGTAGTTCCGGATTAGATGCTTTAAAGCCGTTTAATTTATAGGCGGCCATTTTGCAGTGGGGACAGGTCAGGGAAAGGAATGCAACAACTTTTTTTCCTTTAGAAAGATCCTCATCATATGTTTTGCCTTTGAAACCGGGATGCCCGTCCATAATGGTGAAATCGGGTCGTGTGCCTTTTTTGGGCATTTTCACATTTTCGTAAACGTAAACAGGTTTATGCATGAATACCGCACCGAACGGGAACAAGCTAATTGCAATGGTGGCAAATGTGGGAAGTTTCCAGCTTATGCTGCCGTATTTTAAACTTACAACTGTCATGACCATCAACAAAAGGTTTTTACCGATTGATTGAAGTGGTGTAATTTGAACCGTAAGGCCCATGCACCCGCAATTGGTGTTGTTGCCGAAACGAATCAAATCAATTATGTTGATGACAATGAACAGGAAAAGAACAATAAGTGTTATACGGTGAACCCATTTACCAATGGTAAATTGTGCAATAAGAAAAAGCCCAATGAGCAGTTCACCTGCTATAATGAGCCGTGCCAGCACACCGGCCAAAACCCCTTCAATACCGAAGAACGAAATTTTGGTCTCAAAATATTCAATGGGATCGGTTTTTGACCAGGCCGAAAAGATGAAAACACCGCCAACCAATACATTGAAAAGAACCGCTACAAATTTCATATGGTCATCATTTGTTTTTATTTGCCCTATTGAATAACCCGTTTAGCTTTTGTTATGTTTCGGTAAACAGGTTATTTCATACAGGTATAAAAATAAAAAAACCGCCTGGATCAGAGGCGGTTTTTCATATCAATTAAATTCAATTATTGGATTGAACATGATGTTCCATCATCAAAAGTGTTACCATCTTCGTCAGTAACGCTTCCAATTCCTTTGCCTTCGCAAGCAGCGTAAGCAGCAGATTTTTTAGACTCCTTGTAAATTACAGTGTAGTCAACGGTTACACCACCGCTTGAATACGAACACTTACAAGTGTAATCTTTCTTACATGATACAAAAGTAACAGCTACCAATGCACCAACAAATAATAGTCCTTTTTTCATTTTTTTGATTTTTTTAGAGTTAATATTAATCTGCTGCAAATATAATGCCTTTTGTCAGCTAACCAATGGTGATAACAAAAAAAATCACTGTTAAATAGTAAGGAATAAAACGTTAGGCGCAGGTTATAAATAATAAAAGCCGTAAAGACAGCTTTTATAATCAAGTATTTGTTACTGAAGCTCGCATTTATCACCGCTGCCACCTGCAGAAACAGTGGAGTTCCAGCTATCGCACCAGGCATTGGCATCCTTTTTCTTCAGTTTTGCGGTGTAATCAATAATTGTGGCCCCTGAAGAGTCGGTGCAATGACATGTATAGTCCTTTTTGCATGAAACAAATACAAATGCAACCAAAGCACTTGCAAACAATAATCCATTTTTCATAAAAATTTGATTTTTAATAATTTAAAATAATTTAGGCACAAATATAAAACGTTTTATTTAGCAGGAAGCTACGATTTCTCATTTTAAGAATAATTTGCGTACATCATGCATAACCTTGTCAAAATAGATTTTGGTCCTGATCATAAGGACGGGTGACTGGAAATTCTCTTTTAAAAGGTTTTTACCGGTTAAAATAACCAGCCTGTAACCAATGCCTAAACCAGCGCCAAAATACTTTAAAAATCTAAAAACCAGCGTACTTGCTGGCTCATAAGTTAGAAAAAATCCACCTGCACCGGGTATTTTTTCTTTGGTAAATTCCTTGTTGTACTGCATAAATCCCATACCAGCCTGCGCGGGTATGGTGGCCTCCCATTTATCATTCAAAAAATAAACATACTCTGTGAAAATGCTTAAATAGCGAAATTTTAAATTACCATGCAGCGGGTTGCCTGAACCACCTAACGTTCGGACAATATCGCCCTTGTACCAGTTGTATCCCAAACCGAACTTTGTTTTTCCACCAAAATCGAACCCAAGTTTTACGCTTTTTACCTGGGCATACTCATTGCTTATAAACGTGATTTTTGAGTCCCAGGTAAAATAAAACGTGCGTTTGGCTTTAAACGACTCTGTATAATCAGTCTGGGCGGTTGTTTTGGTAAAAAGCATGCATAGCACCACCACCAAAGAAAAAAAGCGCTTACATTGAAATAAGCGCTTTTTAACGAGTGTTATGGTGAGTTTAATGTCCGTCATGTTCATCGGGCTTGAGCGGTACCGTTTGCGGCACAAAATCGTCCTCGTATCCGGGCTTGCTGTAATCATACGGCCAGCGGTGTACTTCAGGAATCGGGCCGGGCCAGTTACCGTGAATGTGCTCAACCGGTGTTGTCCATTCAAGCGTATTGGATTTCCATGGGTTTAATGGAGCACGCTGACCACGGAACACACTGTAGAAGAAATTGAAAAGGAATATGCCCTGGCCGCAGGCGGCAATGATTGCGAATATGGTAATAATCATGTTCAAATCAATTACGTGGTCAAACATCGGGAACGCGGTATATTCATAGTACCTGCGCGGTGCACCGGCAAGACCAAAAAAGTGCATCGGGAAGAAAATTCCGTAGGCACAAACGGCTGTGATCCAGAAATGCACATAACCCATACGCGTATTCATCATACGCCCGAACATTTTCGGGAACCAATGGTACACACCGGCAAACATTCCAAACACCGCACTCATACCCATTACAATGTGGAAGTGGGCAACCACAAAGTACGTATCGTGAATCGGAATATCCAAAGCAGAGTCGGCAAGAATAATACCTGTTACACCACCGGTAATAAACGTTGATACCAGACCAATGGAGAACAGCATGGCTGGGGTATACACAATGTTACCGCGCCACAAAGTGGTTAAGTAATTAAATACTTTTACCGCTGACGGAATTGCAATCAGCAACGTTGTAAACACGAATACACCTCCAAGGAACGGATTCATACCCGTTATAAACATGTGGTGGCCCCAAACAATGAAGGAGAGGAAACCAATTGCCAGGATTGACCCGATCATTGCACGGTAACCGAAAATGGGTTTGCGCGCATTGGTTGAAATAACTTCTGATGAAATACCAAGTGCGGGCAATAATACGATGTATACCTCAGGGTGACCCAGGAACCAGAACAAGTGCTGGTACAGGATGGGTGATCCGCCTTGCGCCTCCAGCATTTCGCCCCCGGCCCATATATCGGCCATGTAGAAACTGGTACCGAATGTACGGTCCATAATCAATAGCAATACGGCCGAGAATAATACCGGGAATGATAGCACACCAAGAATTGCTGTTACAAAAAACGCCCAAATGGTAAGCGGCATGCGCGTCATTTTCATGCCGGCTGTACGCAGGTTAATAATAGTTACGATATAGTTCAAACCGCCCAATAAAGCCGAGGCAACGAATAACGCCATTGAAATCAACCAGAATGTCATACCATCACCAGAACCCGGAATAAATTCAGGACGTGCTGAAAGTGGCGGATAAATGGTCCAACCGGCCGATGCAGGGCCGTTTTCCACAAAACAGGAATATAACATGACTACACTTGAGAGGAAGAAGAACCAATACGAAAACATATTCAGAAACCCTGTTGCCATATCACGGGCACCTACCTGCAACGGAATAAGCAGGTTTGAAAATGTTCCTGATAGTCCACCTGTCAACAGGAAGAACACCATTATAGTTCCGTGAATGGTAATCAAACCAAGGTACATGTCACGACTCAAAATTCCATCCGGGGCCCACTTATCGCCAAGGAATGTATTCAGGATGCCGAATTTTTCACCCGGCCAGGCTAACTGCAAACGGAAGAATATTGACATCATCATAGCCACTACCCCCATTACAATAGCAGTCATTAAAAACTGCTTTGAGATCATTTTATGATCCTGGCTGAAGATAAACTTGGTTATGAAATGCTCTTTGTGGTGATGATGGTGTGCATCGTGGTCGTGCGCTTCATCATGCCCATGGTTGTGATCTGTTGCCATACTTCTTTATACCTTAATTCTAATTATAAACTCTTTAATTATTCACCCGCATTTGTTGTATCGGGTTGTGCCTTTGCTGTATCAGGCTCTCCTGCTTCAATTGGCTTTGGAATATCGGGAGTTCCCAATGTTGTCCTGATGGCTTTTGCCCTGGCTTTTGTCATCCATGCTTCATACGCTGCTTTTTCGCTCGGAATTTTCAGGTCCCATACATATATAGGCAACTGCATGTTCTGGTGCGCAGCCCCACAAATTTTGTTGCACAACAAAACAAACTCAAACTTCTCATTCTTCATGAGTTTTTTCATTTCAGCCGTTGTATATTTTGGGGTCATTTTCAAGCGTGTGATCATACCCGGCACAGTATTCATTTGTGCGCGGAAATGGGGGAAGAATGCTGAATGAATCACATCCTGCGAACGGAACTGGAACTCGTACTCCTGTCCTTTTATGAGGTGTATTTCTTTCTCAATGATGTCATCCATGGCCGCCATGTCTTCTTTGTCGGTAATGGTTTTACCCACCGCCATGATTTTAAGAAGGTGACGCTGCAAACGCTCCATTTTTTCAAACATCTCGGTTTCTTTTTTTGCCGAAAGAATTTCCCATGCAGCCAATACGTTTGTTTTTGATGTTTCGTCAATCATTTTAATCTTGGCGTCAAGCGTATCGGCATAATTGTTCAGTATTTCACGGTTTACACGCTTCAAAAATCCTTTGTCGTTTTTGTGCTTGTACAAAGCAACAGCAAGTCCAACAATTTCTCCCCTTAATTCATCATGGCGCATTTCCATTCCTTTTTTAGTCAGTACGCCAAGCGGGTTAACGCCATTTATCATGCGGAAATCGGCACGGCCCAACATGTTGTCGTCACCTGAATAACGAATGGTCCAGTCAAACTGCTTTGAATAAAGCTCAAGGCGAATGGCCTTTTTGCCCGACTCACCGGTAATTTCATTCCATGCACGCAAACCAAGGATTATGATTACAGCCAATACAACTGCGGGAATGGATGTCCATATCAACTCAAGCCTGTTGTTGTGTGTAAACCAATATGCTTTTGTTCCAGGACCTTTGTGGTAATATTTGAAAGCGAACAGGAACAACAGTGTATTGCACAGGAAAAATACTATGATGATGATTAAAAAGTTAAAATTCAGCAACCAGTCAAGCGAATCGCCATGCACCGAAGCCGAAGGCCCCAAGCCACCGTTGCCGTATTTAGCCAGCAACCAGAAGAATAACCCGTAAAAAGCAAGCATAAATACAAGCATCATGTTTGCATTAAACACGTTATCGCCATACGAAATTTCCTCTTCCTTCTTTCCACGCATCTTCGCAGAAATTTCATACACACGCATCATTTGCGCAATGGCTATTACGCCAACCATGAGGACCAATACTATTAACAACTTTTCCATGTATGTTATATATTATTTATTCTTTTTTCTTTAATAACTCTTTTACCCCGAAAGATGATCAGCTTTTGGCTGAAAATTTCTACATCTGCAACCTTAAATGTCTTACGTGTGATGGTTCATACTTTCTTCCAGGTACGGGTGATGTTTCACACTCAGCGGCTGTTTGCTCAATGCGCGCAACACCACAAAAATGAATGCACCTAAGAACAGCAGGAACATGCCTATTTCCATCCAGCTAAACTGCCAGTTTTTAAACATGGTAGCGGGCATTACCATAACAAATACATCAAGCCAGTGACCCACAAAAATAATTGAACCTATACCGATAAGGATTTTCGGGTTGCGTTTTGCATCGCGGCTCATCAAAATCACCATGGGCAACGTAAAGTTGATCACGAACATGATCCAGTAAATGGCCTTATAGTTTTCATAGCGGAACTGGTAATAAGTAATTTCTTCCGGAACGTTTGCATACCAAATCAACATGTACTGGAAGAAGAACAAATACGACCACAGGAACGAGATGGCAAACATCCATTTTCCAAGGTCGTGCAAATGACTTTCGTTTACATGCTCCAGTTTATCCTTGCTCTTTAAATAAAGCGTAATCATGATGAACACAATAATGGCGCTTACCCACATACCAGCAAACGTGTACCAACCGAATAAGGTAGAATACCAGTGCGTGTCAAGTGACATCAGCCAGTCCCATGCTTGTGTTGATGAAAATACTGCAAAGAACACCAGGAACAAAGCGCCTTTTTTATAGTTAATGAAGTGTATGCGCGTGCCGCCTTCAAGGTCTTCCTGCCTTGAACGTTTTTTAAAGGCCATTAAGAAAATCATGTAAGTACCAATGTAAACAATGGTCCTTG
>DASPJQ010000471.1:0-4966 GCA_035628535.1 Flavobacteriales bacterium
AATCCCGAACCATCGTAATTCATACGATAGATACCATAGTACCAGGCCATATAAATTTTTTTATTGACATAGTCATCATCGGCATCATAAAACGAATGGTAAACACCCCCCAAATCAAATGTGTCAAGGTTGGAACCCGTTAACGTTGAAGAAACAACCTGGCCATTGCTGTTGTCGCCAATAATTAACTGGTTGCATTGCGCATGAAGTTTTGCTATTACCAATATACCAGTCAACGTAAGTACAATTTTTTGCATGATTTTTTATTTTAACATAAAAATAATGCGTGGTGCATCAATCGGCAATAGCGGTTTGCCGTGATTTAGCAAGGTAACCGGTTCAGTATTCTGAAATTTCTATTATCCGGTTGACTTCGTTTGAAGGAACAACCCAAGGTGAATGCTGATCTGCCCCTTCAGGATTAAAATTTGCACGGGTCAATACATGCACAGATGATGTAGTAGATTTTATTTAATATACCCTAAATTCAGGGCTGCTTTTATAAGTCCTGCCAGGTTGGTGACATTTAACTTATTGAAAAGGTTTTTGCGATGCGTTTCTACAGTATTAACAGATATACACAGGATATCGGCTATTTCGGATGTTTTCTTTTCATGAGCAATAAGCGTCAATACTTCAATCTCACGCTTGCTGAGTTCAACGCTTTCCCCGTTATTCTTTAGTTTCTTTCGCACAAACGAATATTCTTCAGGCAGGTAAACATTATCAAAATAAACTTCGTTGATTGCTTCTTTAAGTCTTTCAAACGTATCGTTTTTGCTTACGTATCCCCTTACACCTGTTTTTAAAAGCATTTCAACAACAACCGGGCTGTTTAAAGAAGTGTAAGCCAGGATGCGTAAATCGGGAAAATCCTTAAGCGTATCTTTAAACGCTTCAATACCGATGCTTCCAGGCATAATAATGTCCATAATCAACACATCCGGTCCGGATTGCCTTACTTCATCTTTAATTTTGTCTTTTTCGGTTACAACAAACAACACTTCATAACCCGGGTTTTTCCCCAATTCGCACGACAAACCTTGCCCGAGTGCCGGATGATCGTCCACTATACCAATGCGTATACGTTCCATATTAATGCATAATAAAATTAATGATTGTACCCGAGGGCCTGTTTTTTTCAACCCATATTTTCCCATCAAACTTATTTATAAGCTCACATGTTATATATAAGCCCAAACCGAAACCTGTTTCGTGAAAAGTTCCCAGGTTGCTTTTGCTGATTCCGGTAAACAGTTCGTTGACTTTTTTTTCGTCAATGCCTACCCCCTCGTCTTTTACATAAAAATGGTTTTTGCCGCTTACTCCTACCTCCACCATTGAATTGGGATGGCTGTATTTAACCGCGTTGCTCAACAGGTTTCGGAAAACAATGCGTACGATATCAGGTGGCATGCCCGTGGTTGTTTCTTCAAAAATCCGGTTATCAACCGTAATTGCTTTTTTTGCTGTTGAAACGCCAAGTTCTTTTATTATTTCATTGGCAATTGTGTGTGGCTTTGAAACAATTTCCTGCTGTTGTTTAATTTCCAGTTCCATTCGCGCCCAATTCAATAAATTATCAAGAATCTGGGTTGATTGACGGATTTGATTTTTAACATCTTCGGTATAAGCGTCAAAGTCTTTTTTATCGAGGCTTTCAGTGCTTACCAAATCAGTAAGTGCCTGTAGTGTAACCAAAGGCCCCTTAAAATCATGCGCAATAACAGAAAATATTTTTTGGTTGAGAACGTTAAGGCGGTCAACGCTTTCCTTTTGAATTTCAACTTCACGTTTTTGAGACAAAATAATTTTATTTGATTGTCTTGATCGCGTGTATACCACTACTGTAAAAATCAAAGCCAACAACAGAACTATTGACCCAGCAATGACCGTTACCAGCCGGGTCCTGCTTTTTTCCTGTTCCAGTATGTTGTTTTTAAGGCGAAGTTTTTGCTTCGTGATGAGTTTTTCTTTTTCTTCAACTTTAAGGCGGGTTTCAATATCCTTAATACTTTTTATTTTTTCAATGTTGAACAATGAATCGGAAATCTCCTTTACGCGTTGGTTGGCTTCAAGTGCTTCTTTGTATTTCCCTTTTTGTTCGTATAGCTCCAACACTCCTTTCAGTGCGTCCGATTCCTCAACCGGTAATTTATGCATGCGGGATTTTTGAATGGCCTCCACGTAATTTTTTTCAGCCAGGACAAAATTTCCCGTAAGGTGGTGCTTTCGTCCCAAAAAAGTAAGGGCGGTAATTTCAGAATCGTACATTTCAAATTTTCTGGAAACAACCAATGCGGAATCAAGGTACTCATGTGCAAGGTCATATTTTCCGTCCAGCAGATAAATATGTCCGTAATTGACATATAAGAAAAAAGACTCGTCCGTATTTCTATCAATGCGCATGGAAGCCTCGTCCAAAACACCAAGAGCCTTTTCAAATTCACGAAGGTTCGTATAAACCAGTGACAGGTTTAGGAGAGTTGAATTAATATCATTGCTTCCAAATTTCTTAAGAATGCGTAGCGCATCCAGCAAATGCTTAAGGTGCTGCCGGGGTTCGTTGAGTTTTTCATACGCAAGGGCTTTTAGATTATAACAATACGCTACACCAATGCTGTCTCCCAATTCAGCATAAAGGCGAATCGCCTTGTTTACTTTTTCCATGGCCACATCAACGTTCCCTTTTAACACATTCAGCCGTGTAATTTGCCTTAACGCAATGGCCTGATGCTCCTTAAGGTTTTGCTTGCGGGAATAGTCATATGCTTTAGTTGAATAATAAAGAGCCGAATCGGGATTTGTGTAAGCCAGTATATAGGACCGCTTCATATATGCCCTGGCTACCTTTTGCTCAGGTGTCCAATTTTTATTTTGGGCACCGGCAAAACAGCTTACGACAGCCAGGAGGAATGTGCTAAAGTACCTGGTCATTTTATAAAAAAATTCATTTTTGAATGATGACCAACAAATATAAATCATATAGCCCGGTAAAACACTAACGGTTTACCGTGATTGAAAAATAATTATTCCTAGTTTTCAATTTGTTATAATTATCACAGGCTTTTTTCAATTATTCGTGACAACAATTGTCAACTAAAAAATCATGGTTAACCCCTATTGGTCGCACATGCGCAAAGTCCTAGTTTTACAGTGTTGTTCGGGTTGTCCATTTATTCCCGGGGGCACAATTTCATAACTGCTGTTGTCCAAACATGGCAATGACTTTTTGGATCAAACCACTGGATTTTTCCGGTGGTTTTTTCTTTAACACACTTCACTGAAAATTAATCTTGGGACAGCTTTTTCTATTAAAAAAACAATGCTACCAATAGCCGGAATTAATCAAAGAAAAAAATCACGGATTTCCGTTACGCGGCTTTTCGTGTTTTGGCAATGTTTTTGTTTTTACAAAAACGCATCGCGATTGCAACAATTAAAACTGATTCATAATAACTTTTACGCGAATCACGGTATACCGTTATTGCAGGACCTTTTCGCAAAACTAATTTTGAATCACCAAAAAGCTAAAAGCCGAACAGCTTAAAAAAAGTAGGCATAATTTACAAAAACAAAAAAAATGAAAAAATCAATTAAACAAATTGCAAAAGTATTTGGACTGGTACTTTTTTTCTTCGTAATCGCCCCCAAACAATCAGAGGCGCAAACACAATGGACTTATGCCTTAAGTTTAAACAATGTAACCTATAAGGCACACTTTGCAACAGCCAACGGCAACATGACCATACAGGTGTATGATTCCAATTCAAACAAGTGGAGCTTTGGCACCATTGTAGCGCAACAGGCCGAAAGCGGACAAAACACTACCTATTATAAGGTTAAGGTAGGCGGTACCATCTATGAATTCTGGGCTTACAGCAACGGCAGTTTGCTTGTAAAAACCAATGGTGGGCAATGGACGTATAACCTTGAAAGCTCCAAATAGCTTCTCCGATACTCCAATAGTAAAATGCCACCGCATATGCCGGTGGCATTTCTATTTATGTTCATCAATGAACAGATATAACCAATAAAAAATAAACACGCAGAAGAGAATTTTCAGCGGAGTCAGCGAGCTGAATCCCGATGGTTATCGGAAAATAAACACAATCAAAAAACAAATTATACAGTGAATAAATCTGCGGGAAATAAAAAATCCCCGGGAAACCGGGGATTTTTGTTTAAAGTCCTACTTCGTTACACCAAAAATGTCCGTTTGAGCAGTTTCGCAAACTGTTGCTGCCTACTTTTGCTTACTTGCTTTCTCTTTCCACTCCTTACCCATTTTCACATAATCATCGTTTTTATTTTCGGTAGCAAGTGCTATAACCTGGTCGGCCGAAGCTTCAGATCCTTTGAAATCTTTCATTTTGTATTGGATTTTTGATTTCAGCAACATAACCCAATACGCTTTCGGGTTTTGTTCAATAGCTTTATTCACCCATTCCAATGCTTTGTTCAGGTCTTTGTCATTTTCATAATAATAGCTGGCCGCAGTATAATAGGGGCGTTTGTCTTCCGGTGAAAGGGCCGTTTCAATATTTTTCATGATTTTGGCATCAATGTCGGCCGTAACGTTTATAGGTACCCGTGTTTTTTCCCAAAGAAGCTCAATACTGCATGTTGTGTTAGTTATGTTTGCAACATCAATGGTAAAGGTTTCTTTCTTATCATTGAGTACAACTGGTTTTACCTTTACGCGCAAAACTTCATTTTCGGTCTTGTATTCGGCAACGTTTCCACCAAGGGTAAGATCTTTATAAAGCATAATTTCCCAGGCATCCTTATTGGGAACCGTGTATAAAGCATAGGTTCCGGCTGTAACCGCCACGCCTTCCACTTTTACGTCCTCACCAAACGTAACTTTGGTAGCGGCATTGGCACCGGTACGCCATATTTTGCCATAAGGAACAAGGTCACCATAAATTACCCGGCCCTTCACGCTGGGGCGTGAATATTCAAT
>DASPJQ010000472.1:0-3083 GCA_035628535.1 Flavobacteriales bacterium
AACCGAACAAAGTGTCATGAACAACGAAACACTCAGGAGCCTGCTTAATACACGCACCTGAAGGCTCCCAACTGCAAGTGAAAGCTTTACCAACGATAAAAGCGCGGCCAGCAACAAAAAACCGCAGCTGAACGTGAGCGCTTCTTCATGGTTGAATAACAGTGTAATATCAGGCAGCGCAGCAATGGCAAGCAACAGGATGAACAGGATGCGGATGTTTTTTTGTTTGTTTAAGACCCATACGTAATAAAGCAGGGTGCCGCAAAGGGCAATGTTAAGGAACAGGAAATTCATTCAGGGCAAATATAGTCAAAAAACACCGGGTTTTCCCTAACACCTGTTCCTAGCTTTTTTCCAGCTTTCCATAATCATATCATGCAATTCATCAAATGTGCAAGAAATGGTGTCGGCTATTATGTTTATTGTTTTTCCTGACAAAGGATAGATGCTGAGTTGGTCCAGTTTTCTACGGTTGCTATCCTGGATACAAGTTTTTTCAATAGCACGGATAGCATTCCATTTCACCTGCCCTTTTTCAAACAAGCCCAGGTTGCAGGTAAGTTTTTCATCGTCCAGTTCAAGGGCCGGTTTTCGATCAAAGGCGCGTAAGAAAAGAAAAACAAGCACAACAAGCAATATCCCGAATAAAATCCAGTTTTGAGTTCGGTCAACCGGAGGCTGGGCCCAATTGCGGTGGTTATCCCTGAAAATGATCCACAAGTCAAAAACAATGATGCCAAGTACAATTACCAGTAATACACCTGTACGGGTTTTGTTTGCGCGGATGGTTTGCATGAATCAGTCAATGACCCAAAAATACAGGAAAACCACGAAAGGCTACTGTTAAAGCTTCACTATTTTTTTTGAGATCAATTTATTTGACTCATCGCGCAGGAACACAAAGTAAATGCCCGTATTGAGATCTGACAGATCAATATCAAGTTGTTCTTTGGGTAGAAATTCTTTTTCAGCAATAAATTTTACTTGTTTTCCGTTTACATCGGTAACGTAAACAGCAAATTGTTTTTCCTTGGCCTGACTGATTGTAAGTGTAAAGCGGTCGGTAAACGGGTTAGGTGTTACACCAAGGTTTATTTCGGCAGGGGCTTCATTGGCTGCAAGCGAAGCATAATTGGTGCCGGGTAAAAACATGTTGTTTAAAATCATACGGTAACCCGGTGAGTTGGGGAATTTGGTCACATCAGGAGTAGCCCCGATATACGAGCGTTCTTTTTCAGGATCATGCCCGGGATAAAATGTAAAATAACCTTTACCGTACCTGCCCATGAGCATTTTTACAAAATCCGAATTCTCTACAGTCATAAGCACCTGCACGTTTTCTTTGAGGTAAACAGGTTTAAAGGCGCTGGTAATACCTGCAAAGCTATTCATGGTTTTACGGTGGTTTTGGATGGCAATGGATTCCATAAGGCTTTGCGTAATAGCAATATCTTTTAAGGTCATTTTACGCGAACGTGTTGCATGGTACGATTGCGGGTCAATGCCTGAGAGTCCGTAGCTGTAAGGATCAACCAGGTTGAAATCTTTAAAGGCAAGGCAATTTTCATACTTGAGTTTGGTATTGGCCATAGTGTCAACCGGGTCACCATCGCATTCGTGTGGGCAAATATCCGTTTCTTCAGCCGCCAGGGCAACATCATAACTATCAGTTGCCGAACACATGGAAAATAAAAATCCACCATTGCCAATCCATTTTTTAATTTCTTTGGCAACGGCCAGTTTCATGTGACTTACCTTACCAAAACCAAGATCGGCTGCATTTTTTTCATTTTCAGCCATTGTTTTTTTCAGCCAGTCGGTATTTTTATATGATTTTACAAATTTGTTGTACTGGCCCGTAAAATCTTCGTGGTGAATGTACAGCCAGTCGTAACTGCCAAGTTTTCCATTTAGTATTTCAGCCTCGGTAACGTGTGCATACGGAATGCCGGCATAATTGAACAACATTTCAACCACATCCACATCGTTATGATTGCTGGTCTCGTAAAAACCCACTTTCGGAAGGTGTGTAAGCGTTAAAACTGTTGTATTGTTTTGCAAAACGTTTACTTCGTTTAAAAGCCCGGCATATTGTTTGCGCGTTTTGGGCTCAGCGATTATCCCGTTTTTTGTGCAATAATCGCGCGCAAATTCACTTTCTTCAACCAGGTATGAACCGCCCCGGTAATTGACCAGCAGGTTTACTTCCTGTTTTTTTTCAATGAGTTTATACACCAGCCCATATGCTTTTAAATGGTTTTTTTGGGCCGTGTCCATGGGCACAAGCAAGTGTGAGCTGAAAACAGTTAAATTGAAAAATAAAAGGAAAAGAATAAATAAAAAGCGCATAGCATTGGTTTTGGTTGAACGAATATAGTTAACCCAGATGTTAAATGCTAGTGATTTAACAAATTTTTTGGAACGCTGATGACGCTGATTCGGATGATAATCGCTGATTTTTTCTCTACACCTCCGCTTCTTTGCGAGTGCTTTTAACCACCAATTTTTAACGTTGTACCGTTGCGAGCAATTTAACCATAGAGGAACCGGTTGATCAAAGGATTTTCATCCAGTCATGACGAAGCAGCACTTGTCAGCATGTTTCACGAATAAGCCTCGTACAAAAGAAAACGGCAAAATTTCAATCAGGATAAATTATGATCATCAGCGTTCTTTTTGTACGAATTATTTTTCCTGAGGCAATCCCGCTTCGACCCACTTAACAATTCCGCCTCCCAGTTCATACACTTCTTTGAACCCGTTCTTGCGCATGTGTTCGGCCGCTTCACCGCTTCTGCGTCCGCTGCGGCAGTATACAAAAACCGGTTTATCCCTATCCAGTTTTGAAATGTGTTCATGAAATGCATTGCCATTCCAGTCAATGTTAAGTGCGTTCTCAAGATGGCCTTCCAGGTATTCTTCGGGCGTGCGCACGTCCACCACCTGGGTTGAACCGGTTGTGTTTATTTTTTGCGAAAATTTTTCGGGGGTTAAACGGGTTTCGGTTTGCCGTGCATTGTTGCAGCCGGCCAACACTACAAGCAGTAAAAAACCCACAAAAAGAAATTTGTTCATGCAATAAA
>DASPJQ010000473.1:0-7787 GCA_035628535.1 Flavobacteriales bacterium
CTGATCGGGTGTATGTAACCTATTAACGATAACCAGTAATGAATATCTATTAACAATAACCCTTATGAAATTCACTTTTCAAATAGTAAAGGATGAAGCGGGCATGAATGATGCTTACGGATTAATAAAACAGTTAAGCCCGAATGTAACGCACGAGGCCTATACGCAATATATTGCCGATATGGTTAAGTCAGGCTATTTCCAGGTTATTGCTCGCAACGAGGAAAAAAAAGCGGTGGCTGTATCGGGCATATGGATTGCCACAAAAATATACAGTGGCAAATACATGGAAATGGACAATGTGGTTGTTGACCAGGCATGCCGCAATGCAGGCCTTGGAAAGCAATTGTATGACTATTGTTTGAACCTGGCAAAAGAAAACGGTTGTGCCGTAATTATGCTTGATGCGTATCTTGAGAACGAACGTGCGCATAAATTTTACCTTGACAAGGGATTTATTAAAAGGGGCTACCACTTTTTAAAATGGCTGGACAAATGAATGATATAATTTTAATACACGGAGCATTGGGTGCGGCAAAACAGTTTGATACGCTGGTCCCGATTTTGGCAAAAAACCATACTGTACACGTGTATGAAATTCCAGGTCACGGTGCACGTGCAGTTGAAAATGCAAGCTTCAGCATTGAAAATTTTGCTGCCGACCTTGAACGTTTTTTGCAAAAATTCAAATCGCCTCCGTGTGTTTTTGGATTCAGCATGGGTGGTTACACCAGCCTGTACCTGGCGCAATCAAAACCGCATTTATTTGATAAAATTATTACGCTTGGAACCAAATTTAACTGGACGCCTGCCGAGGCTGAAAAGGAAGCGGGAAAACTGGATGTAGAAGTACTTGAGGCCAAAGTTCCGCAATATTGCACCTACCTGCATGTGTTGCATGCCGATAAGTGGAAACTTGTGGTGAATAAAACCAAAGAAATAATGATAAAATTAGCAACCGCCCTTTGATTACCCCTGAATCAGCTGAAAAAATTAACGTGCCGGTTACCATTATGCTGGGCGAATTGGATAAAATGGTCACAACGCAGGAATCGGTAACCATACAGGAAAAAATACCAGGTTCACGGTTCAGGCTGATCAATGGTTTTGTACACCCGTTTGAGAAGCTGGACATGGTGCAATTGTCCGAACATATAGGAAGGCTATAAGACAGGTTTTGTTTGAGCGTTCGGCACGCATAAAATATTCCGGTAGTGGGGTATAAAATTTACTTTCCAATAAGGAAAACAGTGTTTCTTTTGTCAAGATCAGGTACGGTGGTTTTCCAGTCTTTTACGGTTTTGGTTCTAATCAATTGTTGTTCCGATTTTATTTCGCTGGCAATGCATATTTTTGTGCCGGTATGCAATACGTTGAGCATATCGGCCAGTAAATGGTTGTTGCGGTAAGGCGTTTCTATAAAAACATGCGTTGTGTGTGTTTTAGCCGCGTCAGTTTCCAGTTCTTTCAGTTTTTGCCTGCGTTGTTTTTGTTCTTTTGGTAAATAACCGTTGAATTTGAATTGTTGTCCGTTCAACCCTGATGCCATTAGCGCAAGTACAATTGAAGAAGGACCCACCAACGGTACGACTTCAATGTTTTGCGTATGTGCCAATGCGATGAAATTCTGCCCGGGATCAGCAATAGCGGGACAACCTGCATCTGATATCAATGCGGCTGAACGTCCGTCAAGCACTGGTTGTATAAACACAGCCAGGTCCTTGGCATCGGTATGTTCATTTAATTCATGAAAAAGGCAGGCATCAATATTTTTTTGTTTATTCATTTTTTTAATGAATCGCCTGGCTGTTTTTAAATCTTCAACAATAAAATAATCAACCAGGTTGAGCACATGGGTAATTTCAATGGGAAGATAATCGGCAAAATAATGGTCCTCAATGGGAGAGGGAACAAGATAAATTTTGCCGTTTATGATATTTTTTGCCACGCTGTTGAAAAAATGTGTGCCCGCAGGCATGACGAAGATAAAAAATCATTTACTTCAGGCATAAATAAAAAAATAATGGCCAAAGCGTATATATTTCCGGGGCAGGGCTCGCAGTTTTCGGGTATGGGTAAAGACCTGTACGAAAGTTCAGATCTTGCAAAAACCATGTTTGAAAAAGCCAACCGGGTACTTGGATTTACCATTACCGATGTAATGTTTAGCGGTACGGATGAAGACCTGAAACAAACCAAAGTAACCCAGCCGGCTATTTTTCTGCATTCGGTAATTCTTGCAGCGGTCAGCCAACATGATTTTCATCCCGACATGGTGGCCGGTCACTCATTGGGTGAATTCAGCGCCCTGGTTGCCAATAAAACACTTGAATTTGAAGACGGGTTAAAGTTGGTTGCCAAGCGCGCATTTGCCATGCAAAAAGCCTGTGAGGCGGTACCGTCAACCATGGCGGCCGTGTTGGGCATGGAAGATCAAAAGGTGGAAGAAATTTGTGCCGGTATAAACGGAACAGTGGTTGCAGCAAATTATAATTGCCCGGGTCAGCTGGTTATTTCGGGTGAAACAAATGCCGTGAATGCCGCTTGTGAAGCATTAAAGGCGGCAGGGGCCAAACGCGCTTTGTTGTTGCCGGTGGGCGGTGCATTCCATTCGCCACTCATGGCCCCGGCACAAAAAGAACTGGAAGACGCCATTCATTCAACTGTATTCAATAAACCGGTTTGCCCCGTGTATCAAAACGTAAGTGCTAAAGCCGTTAGTGATCCTGAACAGATTAAAACCAACCTTATTGCGCAATTAACCGCACCGGTAAGGTGGACCCAAAGCGTTATGCAAATGACGGCCGATGGGGCTACGCAATACATTGAAGTAGGACCGGGCAAGGTGTTACAGGGCCTGGTGAAAAAAATAAGCCCACAGGCTGAGGTGATGAGTATTTAAAAATTTAAGATTCAAATTCGGAATTCAGCCGGTTAAATTTTCAATTTATACGGGCCGAATTTTTAAATAAAAAACCCGGACTATCGGGGCCCGGGTTTGGTTGATAAATCAAAAAAATTATTTTGCCACATTGAAACGGGCCGAACCGATGAATTCATTTTTATCGGAATAGAACTTCACAACATAAGCACCGTTGGCATAATTCTCCACGTTGAGAAGGTGTTTTGATAAAATATTGTTTTCACTATAAACTGTTTTGCCGTTCAGGTCAATAACCTGCAGTGAAGTTGCATTGGTGCCAAGCAGGTTGAGATTAATTACAGTGTGTGCCGGATTTGGATATGCCACAATAAGCGGGTTGGTTGTTTCAAGCATGTCAATGCCAATTGTACCCCCTGCAAACACAATATCATCCACATCAATATGACCGCCTAAGGTTGAGGTTCCGGTGGCCGAGCCACTGGTGATGAGTTGAAGCACCCATGCATCGGAAAGTACGCCTACAAGAATGGTATCGGGATCACTTGTAAGGCTGTATGTGAAATTAACGGTTTCGGTTTGCCAGGTGGTTTGGTTGGTACCGGGCATTATGTAAAACAATGCATCGCCAACAGGTACTGTAGACAATGACAAATACGTACCAACAAGGCCGGTGTCACCTGTATTTACAAGACCCTTCCATTTAAAGGTCATGGTTGCAGGGCGGGCGGTGTAAGCATCCTGCTGCGCTACTCCACCTGGAAAAGGATCAGGCATGCTGATTGCGGGACAAAACGGACATGAAACCACATTGCAGGCTACCGCGCTTGACCCTTCAGGTGCGCCTGAAGTAATTTGTGTGACAGATCCCGAAGCAACAAGGTTGGAACTAATCCAGTCGTCAGGACTGCCGCTTGACCACGTTTCAAAACCCAGGTTGGTAAGCTGGGCATTGCTTAAGCCAAAGGCAAAGATGGTAAAAGAGGTTAGTAAAATTTTTTTCATGGTTTTTGATTTAAGTTGTTTGGTGATATTTAATTGGCAACTACAAAACGGGTTGTGCCCACATACTGTTTTTGCCGGTTGAAGAAACGCATTATATAAGACCCGTTTTTAAAACGACTAATATCCAGGGTTTGCTTTTGCAATAAATTGTTGAGCGAGTAAACAGCTTTACCGGTTACATCAAGTATTTCAAGGCTGTAAGCATCGGTACCCAACAGATTAAGGTGCAAAGACGTTTGTGCAGGATTAGGATATATAAATAAAAGGTCATTGTTGGTGGGTATTAACCCTATGCCAGAGATTCCGTTAACCACGAATTCATCAACATACAGTTCAGTTGCGGTGTTTGCAGAGCCCGGTACACCGTAATACATGAATTGATCGGTTATGGCACCAAAGGTCATTGTGTCGGGAATATTGCTGTTGTAATAGGTGAACAAAATATTTTCTGTTTTCCAGGTTGCCTGGGTGGTAGGCGTTATGGTAATGAACGCATCACCCACCTGAGCGCCCGCAAGGGTAACGGCACAACCTATCAGGGCGGTGTCACCTGTGGCAATAGAGCCATGCCACTTGAACGAAACGTTAACAGGTCGCATGGTATCGGCATGTTGTTGCAACAGCAAACCCGGAAAAGGATCGGGATACCCAAAAATTGAACAAACACCGCAAGGTTCAACGGTCATTTGGGCTGCGTACAATCCATAACCCGGATTAATTGAATCTTTAAAAATGGTTTGCGGGCCACCAAAAGCCATAATTTGGTTGGAGGTGTACCAATCATCAGGCGAAGCCCCGGTCCATGATTCAAACCCCAGGTTGGTTTGGGCATTTGAATAATTGATAAAAAGTAAGCTAACGAAGAATAAAAGTTTTTTCATGCTTTTTTATTTGCTCAAAAATAGCCAAAAACAGGGAGATTAAACCGTGTTTTTGTATGAAATGCCGCTTTAATCGTTTAACCGGCAGGCCAGGGACTAAATTGTTTAGGCTAACTATGGTCTAAATGACTTAAAATGAATGTTTTTAATTGTGGCAAGCGTAACAATGGTCTTTGGCAAACGGGTATTGGCCGATCAGAAAACGGCATTGGGCTTTGAACAATGCACTTGTTGGTTTTTATTGCGTATACCATTTTGAACTGGCTGTACTCCGGTTATATTTAGGAATTGTAAATCATGGGCACATTAAAAAAGTAAAGTGTGTCCACCCATAAACCTTTTGGGGTTTGTTTTTATGCAATTAAATACCAAAAGCCATGAAAAAACTTTATCCTTTAATTCCTTTTTTAGTTGTTGGTGTCATCCTGTTTTTTTCCTGTGGCGGTGGTGGCGTTTCGGAACAATTTACCAAAGAGCTGAACGAATTTGAGACAGCATGGGACAACACAGCTGCATCATTTACGGCTGTTATGGATTCAGTAAGAACAGTGAAACAAGAATGGACCGGAATGGAAAGTTCCATGAAGGTAGCCGACACGCTGACCAAAAAGTTGACCGATGAGGATATGCGTAGGCTTGATTCATTAAAGGCTAACTGTAAAGGCCATGCTGAAAGCAGTGACAACGTTTTGAAAAAAATGGAGGCGTTTAAAACAGGATGGGATAAAGAAACTTCCGCATTTAAAGAGTGGAAGGATAAGGTATTAAAGGGACTGATTGATATTGAAACAGCCAAAAGAGACATGAAAGTGTATAAAGGTAAACTTGAAGAGGCGGCCGAACAATCGGACAAAGCCTACGATGAACTTACCGAATTAAAAAATAAGTGCCAGGCCAATTGCAAAGCCTACGATGACGCTGTGCTGGCAATAGCGCAGCGGCCTGAAGAAAACCGCAGAAGGGGACGGTAAATTCCTGATTTCAGATTTTAGAAGTTTGATTTAAGATTTGAAGTGCAGTCTGCCAGCCATTTTTCACATTATCGTTAGTTTATATTCCATAATGCACTATTTTTGCGCCCTTATTAATTATCTATGGGTCTTAAATGCGGAATAGTTGGATTGCCGAATGTTGGTAAATCAACCTTGTTTAACTGTTTGTCAAATTCAAAGGCTCAGGCGGCTAATTTTCCGTTTTGCACCATTGAACCGAATATTGGTATTACCAATGTACCTGATGAAAGGCTTTTAAAACTGGAGTCGCTGGTAAAACCAGAGCGCGTTGTACCCGCAACGGTTGAGATTGTTGACATTGCAGGTCTTGTAAAAGGCGCGAGCAAAGGCGAAGGGTTGGGCAACCAGTTTTTGGCAAATATTCGCGAGACCGATGCCATATTGCATGTGCTGCGCTGTTTTGATGACCCAAACGTGGTGCATGTTGACGGAAGTGTGAACCCCGTTAGGGACAAGGAAGTAATTGATACGGAATTGCAATTAAAGGACCTGGAAAGTGTTGTAAAAGGCATGCAACGCGTTGAAAAAATGGCCAAGAGCGGAGGCGATAAGGATGCAAAAAAGAAATTCGACATTATGGTAGACCTCAAGGCGCACCTTGAAAAAGGGTTGAATGCCCGGGCCATGCAGTTAAGCAAAGAAGAATGGGTTTTATTGCACGATTTGCATTTGCTCACGTCAAAACCGGTTATGTATGTATGCAATGTTGACGAAGCAAGCGCCAAATCGGGTAACAATTATACAAAGGCGGTTGCCGAAACAATTAAAGATGAACAGGCCGAAATGATTATGATAACGGCCGCCATGGAAGCCGAAATTGCTGCTCTGGAAACATATGAGGAACGTCAGATGTTTTTACAGGAAATTGGTTTGGACTAACCAGGCGTGAACAAACTCATTCGTTCGGCATATAAACTATTGAATTTGCAAACCTATTTTACAGCCGGTGTAAAAGAAGTGCGTGCGTGGACCATTCAGAAAGGAATGACCGCACCACAGGCGGCAGCCGTTATTCACACCGATTTTGAAAAAGGATTCATTAAGGCCGAAGTGATCAAGTACGATGACTACATCCATTACGGCAGTGAAAGTGCCTGCCGTGACAACGGTAAGTTGGGTATTGAAGGAAAAGAATACGTGGTGAATGACGGGGACGTAATGCACTTTAGGTTTAATGTCTGAAACAGTTGCCGGTTAATGGTTATTTGTTAATAGGGTATGTGGGCATAACGGTAAACCCCTGTGAGCGATAGGAGCGGTTACCCGCAGCGACTAAAAACCAATTCACACGAGCAATGAATGCCCAGGCCGGTTTCGCTTCAGCGTATGCATAAAAAAAACGCCCCTTAAAAAGCGCTTCTTTAATTATAATCAGTAAAAAAATAAACGAAAATTTTAGAAGTGAAATTTAACCCGTAACGACTATGGGATCAAACTTCTGAAATTTTAAATCAACAATGCATTAAACGGTAACACCCACCACTTCGGCAATTTTAGCGCCAATATCGGCCGGTGATTTCACCACGTGAATTCCGTTCTCGGCCAATATGCGCATTTTGGCTTCGGCCGTATCATCTTTACCACCCACAATGGCACCGGCATGACCCATTTTGCGTCCTTTGGGTGCAGTTTGGCCCGCAATAAAACCTACCACCGGTTTTTTATTCCCGTTTTCTTTGATCCAACGCGCGGCATTTGCCTCCAGGTTCCCGCCAATTTCACCAATCATAACAATGGCATCGGTGTCGGGGTCATTCATGAGCAATTCAACTGCTTCTTTTGTAGTGGTGCCAATAATGGGATCGCCACCAATGCCTATGGCGGTTGAAATGCCCAAACCGGCTTTTACCACCTGGTCGGCCGCCTCGTACGTAAGCGTTCCCGATTTTGATACAATGCCAATACGGCCTGGTTTAAATACAAAGCCCGGCATAATGCCCACTTTTGCCTGGCCTGCAGTAATAACACCTGGACAGTTAGGACCGATTAAACGACAGTTGTAGCCTT
>DASPJQ010000474.1:0-3200 GCA_035628535.1 Flavobacteriales bacterium
GGCTCGTCTTTTAAAAATAAGGGCGTACAAACCATGCTTGACCTGGTAATGGAATTGTTGCCAAGTCCACTTGACCGTTCAAACATTGTTGGAACAAATCCCGATACTGGCGAGGAAGCTACCCGTCATCCAAAATACGAAGATCCATTTGCGGCCCTTGCATTTAAAATTGCAACCGACCCGTTTGTAGGACGTTTGGCATTTATTCGTGCTTATTCAGGAATGCTTACAGCAGGTTCCTATGTGTATAATACACGCAGCAATAACAAAGAACGTATTTCGCGAATTTTTCAAATGCATGCCAACAAGCAAAATCCGGTTGAGCAACTGGGTGCTGGTGACATTGGAGCAGTTGTTGGATTTAAAGACATTAAAACAGGTGATACGCTTTGTGACGAAAAACATCCCATCGTACTTGAATCAATGAAATTCCCTGAGCCGGTTATCGGTTTGGCTATTGAACCAAAAACGCAGGCGGACGTAGATAAATTAGGCGTATCATTAAACAAACTTTCTGAAGAGGATCCTACTTTCCGTGTAAAAACAGATGAGGAAACAGGGCAAACCATTATTTCAGGAATGGGTGAGTTGCATTTGGAAATTATTCTTGACCGCTTAAAGCGCGAGTTTAAGGTTGAATGTAACCAGGGCGCACCACAGGTAGCCTACAAAGAGTCAATTAAAGGAAAGGTTACACACCGTGAGGTTTACAAGAAGCAAACGGGTGGTCGTGGTAAATTTGCCGATATTTTATTTATCATTGAAGCACAGCCTGACAAAACCAAAACAGGTTTGGAGTTTGTGAATGAAATCAAAGGTGGTAACGTACCGCGCGAGTTTGTTCCTTCGGTTGAAAAGGGTTTCCGTGAAGCCATGAAAACGGGCGTACTTGCCGGTTATACCATGGACTCTATGAAAGTAACGTTGACCGATGGTTCGTACCACGCAGTTGACTCAGATGCGTTTTCATTTGAAATGGCGGCCCGTTTGGGTTACCGTGAGGCATTGCCAAAAGCGCAGCCGGTTTTACTGGAGCCAATCATGAAGCTTGAGGTGTTGACACCTGAGGAGAACATGGGTGACGTTGTTGGTGACTTGAACCGCAGGCGCGGTCAAATCCAGGGTATGGATGAGCGTGCAGGATCAAAAGTTGTGAAAGCGTTGGTTCCGTTGAGCGAAATGTTCGGATACGTGACCCAGTTGCGTACCATTACCTCGGGCCGTGCATCATCAACCATGGAATTTGATCACTACGCTGAGGCGCCACGCAACATTGCCGATGATGTAATTTCAAAAGTTAAAGGAAAAGTAACAGCATAATTCTTTAGAATTAATGGCACAAAAAATAAGAATAAAGTTAAAGTCATACGATCACAGCCTGGTTGATAAATCGGCTGAGAAGATTGTAAAGACAGTAAAAGCAACCGGTGCGGTGGTAAGTGGTCCAATTCCATTGCCAACCAACAAGCAAATTTATACCGTGTTGCGTTCACCACACGTTAACAAAAAAGCGCGTGAACAGTTCCAATTGAGCTCATACAAGCGCTTAATGGATATTTACAGTTCATCGGCAAAAACGGTTGACGCGTTGATGAAACTTGAACTACCCAGCGGTGTTGAAGTTGAAATCAAAGTGTAGTTAAATAAAAGGTAAATAATAACTCCATAAAATGGCAGGATTAATAGGTAAAAAAATCGGAATGACTAGCGTCTTCAGTGCCGAGGGTAAGAACATACCATGCACGCTTATAGAGACTGGTCCCTGTGTTGTTACACAGGTTAAAACCGTTGATAAAGACGGTTACGCTGCAGTGCAGTTGGGTTTTGGCGATCGCAAAGAAAAGCACACCACTTCGGCTCTTTTGGGCCACTTTAAAAAAGCGGGTGTAACTCCAAAACACAAACTGGCTGAATTTTCAGGTTTCGAAACCGAATTAGCTTTGGGCAATGAAGTAAACGTTGACTTCTTTACCGAAGGCGAATTTGTTGACGTGACCGGAAGGACTATTGGAAAAGGTTTCCAGGGTGTTGTTAAACGTCACGGTTTTGGCGGTGTGGGCGGACAAACCCACGGTCAGCACAACCGTTTGCGTGCTCCAGGTTCAATGGGTGCATGTTCGTTCCCATCACGCGTTTTCAAAGGAAAGCGTTTGGGCGGACGTACCGGAAATGCCCAGGTTAAAATAAAAAATTTACAGGTTGTTCGCGTACTGGCTGATAAGAACCTATTGGTTGTTAAAGGTTCGGTACCGGGTCCTAAGGGTTCAATTTTAAAAATTGAGAAGTAATATGGAAGCAGCAGTATTGAACATACAAGGTAAAGAAACCGGTCGCAAGGTAAAACTGAGCGATGGTATCTTTGGCATTGAACCGAACGATCATGCAATCTATCTTGACGTTAAACAAATATTGGCCAACAGGCGCCAGGGTACGCACAAAATCAAGCAACGTGCCGAGGTAGCCGGTTCAACCCGCAAACTGCACCGCCAAAAAGGTACTGGTGGTTCACGTAAGGGAAGCATTAAAAACCCATTGTACAAACAAGGGGGTACCATGCACGGTCCTGAGCCGCGCGATTACGGTTTTAAACTGAATAAAAAAGTAAAAAAACTTGCGCGCAGGAGCGCCCTTTCACACAAGGCAAAAGCCAAAGGTCTTTTAATCGTGGAAGACATCCAGTTGAAAGCAAACAAAACAAAGGAATTTGCTGCCGTGCTGAAGAACCTGAAAGCCGAAGGGCGCAACTCACTGGTTGTTGTTTCAGCACACAATGAACAGTTGTACTTAGCAAGCCGTAACATTGAGAAAACAAACCTGATTGTTGCCAGCCAGCTTAACACGTATGATATCATGCGTGCGCACAACCTTATTTTGACTGAAGGAAGCGTTGCCGAGATTGAAAAACTATTTAACAATAACAATTAATTGTCATGGCGAACATCATTATAAAACCAATCATTTCTGAAAAAGTGACTGCCTTGACCGAGAAGCGCAACAGTTACGGATTTTGGGTGGCACGTTCAGCCAACAAGATTGAAATTAAAAAAGCCGTTGAAAAGCATTTCAATGTAACTGTTGAAAGTGTGAATACAATGGTGACAGGAGGCGGAAAGAAAAATGCAAAGTATACCAACCGCGGTATTTCATATGCAGCAGCGCCTGTACGCAAGAAAGCCATTGTTACCGTGAAACAGGGCGAT
>DASPJQ010000475.1:0-1547 GCA_035628535.1 Flavobacteriales bacterium
AGTAAAGGACAACCGCGCGGTTCTTGACAAACTCATGCAGCGCATTATTGACAACAAGAACATCAATAAAAATGATGAAAACCTGGTTGCTGCCGATAATCATGTGGTAAACGCCAATGTGAAGCTGAACGAGGCCAGCAACCTTCGTACAAAAGCCGAAAAGGAAAATGACAAGGAAAAGAAAAACACGCTGCTGAAAAAGGCCTTTGAACTGGAAAAACAAGCCCTGAAAGAACAGGAAGAAGCCATGGGCATGTATGAAACCATACTGGGCGATGCAGAACGCAACCTGGCAATGAATGCGAACAACAGCAGCAACGCAGGCAACAACAATAACATTGAAAAAAGCCTGGTTCCCGAAAAAATGGAGGACCGTGCTTCGTACCGTGAATTGAAAAAATACGAAAAGCTGGATGCCGAAGCCAACTACCTGGCCCAACGCGCCAATACCGTACGTGACTCGGCCAATACCGTTAAAAAGAAAAATAGACCGGGTGTAATAGCTATGGCTGATGACTTGCAAAAACAAAGCGATGAAAAACGCACTGAAGCCAATCTTGCCAGGAATAATTATGACAAATTAAAACAGCAGGAAGAAGACCAACTGGCCATTGAGCAAAAACGCAGAGATGAAAAAGCGGCTGCTAAAGAACTGGAACCTGAAGTGGCAAAAATGAATGAATACGCAAGGTACTACCAGTTGCAAAAAGAAGCGAATGCGGTTCGCGATAAATTAAGCGACAACGAGAAAAGTGAAAAAATACTGCGTGATGTTGCCGATGCAAAAAAAACTGAAGCCATGAATTTGCGCATGGACGCTGATAAAGAATCGGACCTGGCCAAAAAAGAAGATTTAACCAAACGTGCCGATAACCTCGAAGCAACTGCCAGGCAACAATTGCGCAGTGCCGATTCGTTGGCAACAGCCAACAATAACCTGCGCGGCACGTACGATCAAAAACAGGCGTTGGCCGATAATTACCTGAATGGAGTTGACCCCGAAAAATCGTCAAAAATTGCCAAGGTTGTTGGGAGCGACAAAAACAACCTGGTAAATCCAGAGGTAACGTATGTTGAAATTGCCAGGGTTGACGATCCTGTAAAATTTGCAAAAGATTTTAAAGCGCCCGAGAACCTTACAACCGACATTTTTGTAAAATCCAATACGGCAGGATATAATAAAGACAACCCGATTCCTGTAAATCCGGCAGGACCTAAAGGTGATTATTATATGGTGCAGGTGGGTGCTTTCCGCAACCCCATTCCGCAGGATTTGTTTAAAGAGTTTGTACCTATTCGCGGTGAAACAACCAACAACGGTTTGACGCGCTATACGGTTGGTTATTTTACTACGTTTGATGCGGCAAACAACGCAAAAAAAGAAATACGCACCCTGGGTTATAAGGACGCTTTTGTGGTTGGGTTCAAAGACGGTAAACGTGCCGGTGTAAACGAATTGCTTGCTAACAACCCCGGCAATGTCAACAATGCCAATAACGCAAACAACGGCAACAATGCAAATAATGGCAATAACGCAAACAACGGTA
>DASPJQ010000476.1:0-3263 GCA_035628535.1 Flavobacteriales bacterium
AGCGACTCATTCAGCACAGGATCATTCAGGTCCTTAACCTTGTCATCGGTAGCTTTACCCCTTGCCAGGCTGGCAATGAGTTTTTGTTTTTCAATTTCAAGGTCTTTGTTTTCCTGTTCTTTGGTAAACTTTAATTGTTGCAGCTGGGATTTTTTGGCAGTAAGCGCTTTTTTCTTTTCGGGATCATCCGTATTGGCAGCGGCCGTTTCGGTATTGGCTATGTCGGTGTTAATGTCATTGATCCAACTTTGGTTATGCTTGATTAAGCGGTCATAATCTTCGGGTGTGAACAGGCTTTTCTTTAAACGCTCGTATTCGTTGAACATATTGGCGTAATAATCATATTTGGCCAAAAAGTCGTTATAATTAAATTTTTTAGTGCGGTCAACCTGCACTTTTTGCTCAATCTTGTCATTGTTGCCGGCAATGTTCTTTGATTCTGACTGTATGTTGCCTGCAATAGCGTCCTTTTCAGCTTGGGATAATATTTTGGTATTACCGGTTGTATTTTCAAGTATGTTGGCAAGCAACTCAGCCTGGTCGTCAATCTGGTCGGCCTCTTTAATGAGTGCATCTGATTTTTTAAACGCTTCTTTTTTCTTTTCGGTGGTAGTGGCAAGTTCTTCCTGCAGCGATTTGATTTCTTCCTGGATCTCTTTCAGTTTACTTCCTTTGGCTTTTTCTTCTTCACGTTTAAGCCTGTTTATGTCGGCATTAATGGTGTTTTCCTGGTCCCTTAACCGGTTGGCCTGGTCAAGGGCCTTGTTGGCTTCGGTACGCTTGTCGGCCGCTTTCTTTTTTGTTTCGGCATACAAATCGTCCTGCTGGGCGTTTGCGCTCATTAACGATTTAATATATGCTTGCTGTTCCTTTAGTTTTTTTATGGCCTCATCCTTGTTTTTTGAATTAATGGCCTCTTCAATTCCTTTGGAGTAGGTGGCCGCCACATCAGCATCCTTTTGCGCTTTTTCATATTGTTTTTCCAGGCTTTTGGCCAGGTTCAAAGCAACAACGGCCTCGTTGGCCGCCTTGTTTGCATCCTCATTGTCTTTTTTTGCCTGGTCATAAAGCATGCCTTTTTCAAGGGGGTCAATTATATCATCGCCCTGGGCAATATTGTTTTCAGCGTCTTTTGATTTAGTGCGCGCTTCATTGGTTTTTTGTGCTGCAACACTGTATGCGGCCTCCAGTTTTTCTTTTAACTCGTCAGCCTCCTTTTTTTGAGCATCGGCCTGGTCTTTGGCCATTTTAATGAGGTCTTCATTGGTAAGGTTTTCACTTATGGCTGCATCAACAACACTGTCTTTTTCTTTTTTAATGGCTTCCTGGCTGGTAAACTGATCGGCATTCGGATTCAGTGAGGCTTTATTCGCCAACACCTCGGCAATAATGTCTTCGGCCCCTTCAATTTCTTCGTTGAATTTATTCCGGATCACTATTTTTTCATCACCGCCTTCATTCACCAAAGCAATTTCCTGCTTGAGCGGCCGCAGCTCTTTCTGGTACGGTATTTCAACAGTTGCCTCGTATACTTTTTCACTGCCTTCAACCCGCACTTTAAACCTGTATTTGCCGCTTTTTTCAAGTGTAATTAAGTAATCTCCGTTTGATGACTTTGAATTGAAAATACCCTCGGCCTCGTTGGTAACCACGTTTTCAACCGTAATGGTTGCACCGTTTTTTCCGGCCACAACTTCATTCACAAAACGCCCTTTAAGAATGGCAATGAGCACCGGGTAACGCTCTACCTTTACATTGTACACGTGAACCTTACCAAAACCGCTTTCGCGTTTGGAGGCAAACCAGGCCGATTGTTCAAGCGAGTCAAGTATGTATAAAATATCATCATCAGGAGTATTAATAGCGAAATCAAGGTTTTCAGGTTGTGAAAACGTCTCGGTTTCGGGATCAAAACTGCTTTTGAAAACATCGTATCCACCCATGCTGTTATGCCCTTTGGAGCAGAAATAAAGGGTGCGTCCGTCAGGGTGCATGTACGGGTAATTTTCATCAAAAGGCGTATTGACCATGCCTTTGATAATTTGCGGTTTTGACCACGAGTCGCCCGGCAAGCGTTTTACACGGTAAATATCCAGCGACTTTCCGTCATCGCCATAGGTGGAGTAATATACAACATCGCCCGTTTTGGGAAGGTTGACAATGATGCGGTGGTTTTTCTTTTTATCGGCTGAGCTTTGAAGGGCCTCCACCAGGAGTATTTTACCGGCAACCGATTTTTTATCATACAGGGCAAAAAAATCGGCTTCCCTGAAATCTTTTTTACTGTTCACCACAATGTCGGTTACGTTGCGCAATAGCCGTTTGCCGTTGTTGCACATTTCAATCTGCCGGTTTACCTGGAATTTTTCCTTGTCTTTTTCAGTAGCAACAGCTGCATATTTTTGGTAGTACTTAACAGCTTCGGCAAAACGGTAATTGAGGTGCAGGGAGCGGGCGGCCCAATAGTTCACTTCCTTGTCAAGCCCGGTTGGTTTGCCGGCAGCAAACAGGAGGTACTTTAACGCCTTGTTTTTATCACCATCGCTGTGTAAAACACAGGTGCCGTATTTGTAATTATACTCGGCATTGGTTTGATTCAAGCTTAAGAGCTGCAGGAAATAACTGGTGGCACCGGCATAGTTTTCTTCATAAAACAGCTTATTACCAGCCTTTAAAAGGTCTTGTTCCGACTTGCCCTGAGCATGAATAGCGGTATAACTGCCCAGGAGATAGGTTAGAAAGGGTAAGTGATATTTGAAGAACTTTTTCAGCAAACCGGGGTTAAGGGGTTTAAAATCTGTACACGCAGGGGCACAATAGGTTTAATTTTTCTTGCGCAGCCTTATTTTATTTTCCTCACCCCTTACCAGACGTTCTATGTTTTTTTGATGGGTAAAAAGCACTACAATGGCTATAACCAGGGAAAAATAAATCATGCTGGGCGTGTCGCTTTTAAATACAAGTACAATTACAAAAGGGTAGAAAAGTGCGCTCACCATTGAGCCCAGCGAAACATATTTGGAGATTAAAAATACAATGAGGAATATGGAGGCCGAGGTAAAGGCAGCCTGCCAGTGCATGGCTATTACCACACCAAACAGGGTAGCCACACCCTTGCCCCCCCTGAACTGGGCAAACACGGGGAAAATATGCCCCAATACAACAGCAATACCCAAAACAATTTTAAAATTGACCAATGGATTGGAACCGGCATAGTATTCAGAATAAGTGCCGCCCACTTTTACGGCTATAAACCCCTTTAA
>DASPJQ010000477.1:0-5525 GCA_035628535.1 Flavobacteriales bacterium
AAACGAAGTGATAGCCGGTATTAAGGCCAATGTATGGTCAGGCCCGGCACCGCTTACCGTTGACTTCAGCAACCTTACCCCGGCCGAGGGCTATGAATGGACCTTTGATGAAAAAGGCACATCAAGCACCGAGGCAGGCCCGCGCCATACCTACACCGAGCCGGGCAATTACCTGGTAACGTTGAAGGTAAAAAACAAATCAGGTAAAATATATACCGATAAAGTATTGATCACTGTTGAGGAAAGAAAAATTGAAACGGCCGGTGCAATGGAAGAGTCGGCCATAACCAGGCAGCCTAACGTATTTACACCAAATGGCGATGGAAGCAACGATGTGTTTAAACTGACCGGTAAAAACATTGAGAAATTCCACATAACCATTGTGGATCAAAAAGGCAAGGTTTGGTTTGAGTCCAATGATATAAACATAGGCTGGGACGGTGAAAATGCCCCCGAAGGAAACTATGTGGTTGTTTATGCCGCCACGGGTAAAGACAAGGTTGATTACGGTAAAAAATACCTGATCAAATTGTCAAGATAAAAAGCTAACTCCTACCTCACACATAAAAAAAGGGCTGCACGTGTTGTGGCCTTTTTTATTTTACAGCCGTTACCGGTTATAAACCGGCCCCCTGAAAATGTAGCCTGGTTCATTCAAAATAAAAACCTGGAAAGGATTTATTACCCGGTTATGCTATTTTTATTCTGCAAAATCATCATGAGCCAGAAACCGTTCAAGACCACTGACGTCCTTCAAATCCTATTAATCCCGTTCGTGCTTTTTTCGTGCAGCATTGAAAAAAGGCATTACCGGCCGGGGTATCATGTTGAGTGGAGACACACGGTAACAGTCGAGCAGTATTCCGATACAAATCGCATAAACAGCCCTTCTATTGTTTTAACGAACAATACAGGTAGCGAGCAAAGTGAGCCAAAAAAAGTGTGTATAAAAAGCAGTTTTGGCACCGCTTCTCAAACCAGTAACACCATTCGTCAAAACACATCTATAAAAGCAAAATACCTTGAGCATGCACACAGGTCCTCAAAAATAACTATCCAAAAACATTTACAGCGAACGATGAACGCAGGTAAAAACGTTAATAACAAAATACACATAGTTAAAATTAACGAGGAAAATAAAGAGTTACTACAAATACTTCTGGCCTTTTTTCTTTTGTTTGCATGTCCTCCGTTTGCCATATTGGTCATAAAAGGAAAGTGTTCCGAATTTTGGATTGACTTGTGCCTGTATATTGTAGGCGCTGTTTTATTTTTTACCTCCGTAATAATAGCTTGGGACATTACCTTTGCCACACTTATAGGCTGGGGTGTCATGTTAGCAGCCCTTGTTTACGCAATTTCAGTGGTTTCAAAAACCATTAAAGGGTAATCAACGCTCATCCCATTTAGCGCTCTAACAGCGACTAAAATTTTAACCAATTCCTAAAATGGTGTAAATGTTTTTTTGACAGGCTTTCCTAAATTTATAACCTAAAACTTAAAGCTATGGCTAACGGAAAATATGTTGACGGGTTTGTAATCCCCGTCCCCAAAAAGAAAACGGCCGAATACAGGAAAATGGCCAGCACCGCCAGCCGCGTATGGAAGAAATTTGGCGCGCTTGATTACAAAGAATGTATAATGGATGATCCAAAACCGCCATTTGTCACCTATACATTCTCAAAAATGGCAAAAATGAAGCCTTCCGAGACCGTGTGGTTTTCATTCATTGTGTACAAATCACGAAAACACCGTGATTCGGTCAATAAAAAAGTAATGGCCTATTTTGAAAAAAAATATGGTAAGGACATGCCCATGCCATTTGACATGAAACGTTTTGCCTACGGTGGTTTTAAGGTAATGGTTAGCATCTGAAAACATAACGGAGTTATAACAAATTAGTAAACAATGAAACCAAATCCCGTAGTACATTTTGAAATGCCCTATGAAAACCACCAGCGGCTCAGTAATTTTTATTCCAAAACGTTTGGGTGGGAAATGCAAAAACTGGGAAGTGAAATGGGAGATTATGTCCTTGCCGGAACCACCGAGACGGATGAAAACAAAATGATAAAAACCCCGGGAAATATCAACGGAGGGTTTTATCCAAAAAACGCAGACGCTCCGTCACCTTCGGTGGTTATTGCAGTGGGATGACATTCATGCCTCGATGAAAAAAATTACCGATGCGGGAGGAAAGGTCCTTGGAGAGCCTGTTGAAATTCCCGGCATAGGTCAATACGTTTCTTTCCTGGACACCGAGGGTAACCGTGTGAGCATATTGCAACCGGCCAGGATGTAACCCTTAACGTTCAGCCATTTTTTGCAACCGTTCAACAACCGTTTTTTTACCGAGCAAGGCCGTGATTTCAAACAGGGCGGGCCCGCCTCCCGTACCGGTTAGGGCAATGCGGTATAACTGCATAACTTCACCTGTTTTCACACCCAACAATTCACAGGTTTGTTTGAATATGTTTTCGGCAGTAACAGCATCAAAAGGTTCAATTTTTTCATATGCAGCGGCAAGCGCATTGAAAAAACCTTTGAATTTATCGTTCCAGCGCTTTTTGATGATTTCATCATCGTATGAAATCACAGTGGTGAAAAAATAGCTTCCTAGGGCCCAGAATTCATTTACAAACTGTGCCTTTTCCTGCAACAACCTGCACACGTTTTCAACATAAACAGCATCGGCACTTACACCCCGTAAATCCAGTTCAGGCTTCCAGGCCGCAGCAAGTTCTGCAGGCGTGCGCTTGCGCAAATATTGCTGGTTAAACCATTTTGTTTTTTCAGGGTCAAATTTGGCCCCGCTTTTACTTACGCGTTCCAGTGAAAACTCCTGTACCATTTGATCCAGTGACAACACTTCTTCATTGCCGCTGGGGTGCCAGCCCAGTAAAGCAAGCATGTTAATGAACGCATCGGGAAAATAACCTTTTTCGCGGTACCCGCTTGAAACCTCGCCCGAGGCGGGGTCGGTCCAGTTGAGCGGAAAAACCGGGAACCCCAGGCGGTCGCCATCGCGTTTACTTAGCTTACCATTACCGTCAGGTTTCAGCAACAAAGGCAAATGTGCAAATTCAGGCATCACGTTTTCCCAGCCCAGGTAACGGTATAACAATACATGCAGCGGTGCTGAGGGCAGCCATTCTTCACCCCGTATAACATGCGTCACCTGCATCAGGTAATCGTCAACAATATTGGCCAAATGGTAGGTTGGCATGCCATCGCTTTTGTACAACACCTTATCGTCAAGCTCATTGCTGTTTACCACTACCCAACCGCGAATAATGTCTTTCAGGCGCACTTCCTCGTTGCGCGGGATTTTTATGCGTACAACATAAGGTTCGCCTGATCCCAGCCTTTGTTTAACATCATCTTCACTCAAAGTAAGCGAGTTTTTCATGGTTTGCCGGGTAATGGCATTGTACGAAGTGGATTTTGCCTTGGCTGCTTCCAGTTTTTTGCGCATTTCCTCCAGCTCCTCGGTTGTATCAAAAGCGTAGTAAGCATGGCCGCTATCGATCAATTGCTGTGCGTACTGTTTGTAGATGCCTTTTTCCTTGCGCTCACTCTGGCGGTAAGGGGCATGTGGGCCATTGCCAAAACCTACACCCTCACCAGGATCAATGCCGCACCATTTTAACGATTCAATGATATAATTCTCGGCACCGGGCACAAAACGGCCCTGGTCGGTGTCCTCAATGCGTAAAACAAAATCACCACCGTGTTTTTTGGCGAATAAATAATTATATAAGGCGGTACGTACACCGCCCATGTGGAGCGGGCCTGTGGGGCTTGGAGCAAAACGTACGCGAACTTTGCGGGACATAGTCTTAAAAATTTAGGAGGACAAAGGTATAACTAATTAGACATAAGACGCTAGACACAAAACACTAGAAGAGTCCTGGAAAAAAGCGGTGCTGGCGTCTAGCCTCTTGTTTCTCATAGTCTTTAATTTTGTTAAATCAATAACTATCTCACCCTAAAAACGTATTTTTAACCTTCGCCAAAAAAGCGATTTAACACAATTAATGCAATTGGGGCGAACCAAAGCTGTTATAAGGCGTACAGAAAAAGTATGAGTGAAAATTTTGATGCATTACTGGTAAAACTCGATGAGTTTACACGCAAGTACTACAAAAACCAACTGCTTCGGGGCACATTGATCTTTTTGTCGGTAATTCTTATAGCATTTATTGCCTGTCTGTTAACCGATTTTTTCGCCAAACTAAGCACTTCAGGCCGTACGTTTTTGTTTTTTTCATTCACCGGGCTTAGCCTGTTTTCATTTTTTACCCTTATAGTGATGCCTTTAAGCAAATTGTATAAGCTTGGCAAAATTATTTCGTATAAACAGGCCGCAACCATCATAGGACAGCATTTTCCGCAGGTTAATGACAAAATCATAAACACCCTGCAATTGCAGGAATCGCCCGATGTGTCCGGTACGCAAAAAGAACTTATCCTGGCCTCCATCAACCAAAAAATAAGGGACCTTAAACCGGTGGCGTTTACGGCTGCCGTTGATTTGAGGGAAAACCGCAGGTACCTGAAATACGCGGTGCCTCCCATGGCCGTATTGCTGTTGCTGGGCCTTGTGCGGCCCGAAATTGTTACCGATGGTGCTGAGCGCATTTATAATTACGATGCTGAATACAAGCCGGTAGCACCTTTCCGGTTTGTGGTCCTTAACAAGGAACTTGTAACGGCTGAAAAATCAGATTATACCGTACAACTTAAATTCACAGGCGAATCATTGCCTGCTGATGCCAGCATTGTAATTGGCGACATTACCTACAGGCTTATTAAAACTTCGAAAACCAACTTTGAATATACCTTGCGCAATGTACAGGGCCACACACGTTTTCACTTTACAGCGGCAGGTTTTGACAGCCGTGATTATGAGCTGAAAGTATTGCCCAGGCCAACGTTGCTTGATTTCAATATAAAGCTTGAGTATCCTAAATATTTGGGTAAGCAAGACGTTACCATCAACAAAACAGGCGATCTTAACATTCCCGAAGGCACAAAAGTGACCTGGAACATTTCCACCAAAAACACCGAAAAACTCAGGTTTTTGCTGGGTGATTCTGCGTATAGCCTAATACCGTTAGAGAGCGGATTTTCCCAATTCAAATTCAGGGCCCGTTCATCGGCCCGCTACAGTTTTATGGCGTACAACAGCAAAGTAAAAATCCATGATTCGTTGGGATATTTTATCAATGTTATACCCGACCAGTATCCGCAAATAACCGTTGATGAGACCATTGACAGCATACAGGTGCGCAACCGTTATTTCATGGGCCAGGTAAACGATGACTACGGCCTTAGCAACCTTAAATTTTATTACAGGCATATTCCCGATTCCATGAAAAATTCAGGAAAGGAATTTGACCTCAAAGACATGCCGGTTTCATTTGCAAAAGCGGGTACCGGTTCAAAATTCATTCATTACTGGGGTATGGAAGGCCTTGTGCTCAACCCGGGCGACCAGGTGGAATATTTCTTTGTGGTGTGGG
>DASPJQ010000478.1:0-2261 GCA_035628535.1 Flavobacteriales bacterium
TGTAATCGGAGCACTTTCAATTTTTTAAGAGTGTAAAAATACTGAATATGCACTATAAACAAAAGTAGATGTCATTAAATCATTTATCAATATGAAACGAAAATTTTTTTTCACTCTTGCCGCGGGTGTAATATTAATAGCCTGTACTAAGGAGACCGGTTCCTTCCAGTCCAACGGTCTATTCTGACTTATCAAACCCATTATTAAGATCTGGTATTTCGATTTATGATCAAACAGGTATTTTACATAATGAACATCTGGAAGCTTATTATCAGGACTTAAAAAGCAAAATCAATCAAATTGGTTACAACGCCTTGAATAAACCCCATTTTAAACAATCCCATCATGATGTTGTTTTAACTGAATTTTCAGGTAGTGGTAGCACAAAAGCAAAATTGAAAAACTATTGCAAGGAAGAGTTTACTGAAATACTTGCCCTCACTCAATCGAGAGCAAATTTGGAAAGGAGTATAGCGCAGATACAAACAGGGGATAATGTTTCCCCTACATTTAAAACATTTATAACTAATTTTCTCAATGCGGCTTACGATCTTTCAGACAGAATGAATCCAACAACGTTCATTTCTTTTTGGAAAAATGATGCCCAAGACAAGTTAGCCGGAGTCGAACTGGATATAGCAATGAGTTCTATCAGTGTATTTGAATATTCGTTGCAATACTGGAATATTAATTATGGTAAATGGAAGGACTTGATAGACCCCAATGATATAGAAGGAGACATTCTGAAAGCCAATATTGGAGCGGCTGATGCGGCAGGAGCGGCATCAGGGGGTACTTACGGTGCCTTAGTTGGCGGAACAACGACTTCAGGGTCACTTACAGGTCCGGCATGAGCTGTAGGTGGTGCAATAACGTGTTCCATAGGTCAAGCCGTATATGAATTATGGGAATGGTTATTTGGAGGATAATTTCTAAATTAGCCGATAACTATACCTGAAAAAAATTTATTTCGTAAAAGAGCGGGAATAATATTCTTGTTTTTAGCCTCATCTGGTGTCTTGGTAATCCGGAATCCATTTTATATGGAAAAGGCTGAAGATTTAAAGAGCTGGTTGATGTACTTGTGTATATTGGCATCATTTGTTGTCATTGCCTTGGTTCTGGCTTATTTTACCCTTCCCAGATCAAAATAGTTAGATTTTGTATCAGTTCAGGCACTAACCGTGGTCCTGTTGCGGAAAGAGAGGATTAATTGCGGGTCATTTTCAAATGCCGTTCCAACCACAACCACATCGGCACCGGCATTCCAGGCTTTTTGGGCATCGTCCAGACTGCGAATACCGCCACCGGTTATAAGCGGCACGGAGGTTTGTTGCTTAATAAGTTCAAGGCATTTTTGCGAAACAGGCTTTTGGGCCCCGCTTCCACCGTCCACATAAATTAGTTTTAAGCCCAGCATTTCACCGGCCAGGGCCGTTACTGCGGCAATTTCAGGTTTATGGTACGGAATGGGTTGCGTATTGCTGATGTAACTGACCGTAGTGGCGTTACCGCAATCAACCAGGATGTATCCTGTGGGCAATATTTCAATGCCCGTTTTTTTAAGGTATGGGGCAACCGTTACATGGTTTCCAATAAGCAATTCGGGGTTACGGCCCGATATGAGCGACAGGAACAGAATGGCATCGGCTTTGTCAGAAATTTGCAAAGGGCTGCCGGGAAAAATCACTACCGGAATATGGGTGGTTGACTTAATAACCGAAATGCATTCATAAAGCGAATCGTTTAACAAAAGGCTGCCACCAACCAGAATTAAATCCACTTTGGCGTATTCACACGAACCTATAAACTGTTTTAACAATTCAGGCGTTTTCATTTTATCGGGGTCAACCAATACAGCAAGCCATTTTTGGGATTGCTCACGGCTTTGTATAAGTTGGTTCAAAAGTTGCATAGTTCAAATATAGCTTTTTACAACGTGTATACCAGTACAAATTCGTCAAATAATTCACAAAACAAACGCTGTGTAATTACTTTGTTATCAATTTCAATTTTAGCATGAAGCATTTGTTGTTTTTCACTGGTCATTTCATCAACGTGGACGTTTTCGGCAAAGTGCACGGTATTGCCCCCGAATTTTTTAAAAATAGATTCTTTGGCGGCCCATACTATGATGCATTTTGTACTGTCATTGCCACAAAACCTGGTTTCATTTTCGTCAAGGTATTTGTGCCGGATTTTTAAAATGCGATCGCCATAATATTCAATATCAATTCCAATTGGTTGAGAGGGTGAGAAGG
>DASPJQ010000479.1:0-8770 GCA_035628535.1 Flavobacteriales bacterium
TTGGCAATAAAAATGTGACCGTATGCAGCATGGGCGATGGCGCTGTAAGGCAAGGCGCTTTGCACGAAACGTTCAACATGGCCATGTTGTGGAAATTACCTGTGATTTTTGTAATTGAAAACAACCATTACGCCATGGGTACATCGGTTGAACGCACAACTAACGTTACCGACCTTTCAAAAATCGGGTTGAGTTATGACATGCCTTCGTTTAATGTTGACGGCATGAACTGTGAAGAAGTGCATTTGGCCATTGAAGAAGCTGCTGAAAGGGGCAGACGCGGTGACGGCCCAACGCTGTTGAATATACTAACGTACCGTTACAAAGGCCACTCAATGAGCGACCCTCAAAAATACCGCACCAAGGAAGAATTGGAAGAGTACAGGGAAATTGATCCGATTTCAAATTTGCTCAAAACAATTTATGCAAAAAAATACGCAACCGAAAAACAGATTTTGGATATAAACGAAAAAGTGGAAAAACTGATTGCTGAGGCGGTAAAATTTGCCGAGGAGTCACCCCTGCCCCAGGGAGAAGAGTTGTATGAGGATGTATACGCCACACCGGGGTATCCGTTTATTAAGGAGGACCTGTAAGGATTTCAAATAGTGAAATTTCAACTAATGAAATGTGGCATGTCGTTATCGTAAAGCGTGTTGACTGTTTTGTAACGAGTGCCGAATTTTAATGAATTGCTTTAGGATCGGGATACTTGATATTTTACCATTTGAAATTCATTATTTAATATAAAAACGAATTTAATTTTTTAAGACAAATTTTCAATGGCTGTAGTAATTAAAATGCCCAAGCTAAGCGATACCATGACCGAGGGCGTGGTTACAAACTGGAACAAAAAGGTAGGTGACAAAGTGAAAAACGGTGAGGTGCTTGCCGAAATTGAAACGGATAAGGCTACCATGGAGTTTGAATCGTTCCACGAAGGAGTTTTATTGCATATTGGCGTTGAAAAAGGGAAAGCCGCCCCGGTTGACTCACTGCTTGCAATTATTGGTAAGGAAGGCGAAGACGTAAAAGAACTGATTGCGCAAAATCAAACTGCAGCGCCCAAAAAAGAAGAAAAACCTGCTGAGAAAAAAGAAGAGCCAAAACCTGTAACCGTTGAAGCGAAAACAACGGCCGAGCCGGTAAAAGTGGCTGCGCAAACCGCAACAGTGAAACATACTACTGCAACTTCCACTACAACCAATGGCCGTTTAAAAGCATCACCCCTGGCCAAAAAACTGGCCAATGACAAAGGCTTAAGTTTAAACCTGCTGAAAGGCACGGGTGAAGGCGGACGCATTGTAAAACGCGATATTGATAATTTTGCTGGCGGATTTTTTGGCGGACCGCAAGTGGAAAGTTTTTCAGAAGTTTCGGTTTCGCAAATGCGCAAAACCATTGCACGCAGGTTGGCAGAAAGCAAGTTCAGCGCACCGCATTTTTACCTGACCATTGATATTGACATGGACCGCGCCATTGATGTACGCAAATCCATTACTGATACACTTGGCATAAAAGTTTCATATAATGATATGGTGATTAAAGCGAGCGCCATGGCCCTGAAAGAAAATCCAAACGTGAATTCAGCATGGCTGGGTGACCGCATACGGTATAACGACCATGTGCATGTTGGCGTTGCCGTAGCGGTTGAAGACGGGTTATTGGTGCCCGTGGTACGTTTTGCCGATACCAAAACCCTTTCGCAAATAAGCGGTGAGGTAAAAGAATACGCCCAACGTGCAAAAGAAAAAAAATTACAGCCACAGGACTGGGAAGGAAATACCTTCACCATATCAAACCTGGGCATGTTTGGCATTGATGAATTTACGGCCATTATTAATCCGCCTGATTCGTGTATCATGGCTGTTGGTTCCATAAGGCAGGTACCTGTTGTAAAAAACGGGGCTGTTGTGCCGGGCAACCAAATGAAAGTGACCTTAAGTTGCGACCACAGGGTAGTTGATGGCGCAACAGGAGCCAAATTCCTCCAAACTTTCAAAAACCTGATGGAAAACCCGGTAATTATGCTGGGTAAAATGTCTATTTAATTTATATTTCATTTCTGAAAATCAGCAGCTTGACATTTCAGGCATTTTTTCATGTTAAAACCCCGCTTTTTTCAGGCAAATTCGTTTCATTCTTAACGAAAGTCCATAATGCCTAAAATCCCTTGTTGAAATGAACAGAGTTTCGTAAATTCAATGCGTTAAAAATAAATAGCAACCTTATACCAAACCATTAAAAAAACCCTCATGAAAAAAGCTTTACTAACTTCTTTTGCACTTATGCTCGGATTAGCAGGCAGTGCACAAACCACTTACTTCAGCCAAACCGTTGGTACAAATACTGCAGGTACGGTATACAACTCCGGTTTTGCCTCGGTAAAAACGTCATCTGGTACATTTGTAACCGTAGCTGCAACCAATGCCGGTGGCTTTGAAGTAAATACTTTTTCAAGTACCGGCACTTTAATGCTTACCACAAAGCTGGCAAGCAGCGTTTGCACCATTCAAAATGTTGCTTATGCAAGCGAATTGCCTGACGGTTCAATTCTTGTAACGGGTACCGGTAATGCGTCAGGCGATGTTTTTTACATCGCTAAAATCAATTTGCTGACCAATGAAGTTACAATTACCTATAAGGTTGCCGAAACATTCAGCTATACAAAAGGGCCAAGGGCCGTTTATAACAACGGTGCCATTTATGCCGCTTTTCCGCAGTATGCAAAATTTGACCTGAACAAATTTGACACCGACCTGAACCCCATGTGGAGCAAAACATGTGAAGTGGACACCATGACCGGGAAAAACCCTGGTAACGACTGCGGCATTCTTGATGATACAACCATTATTGTAGTTGGCAAGTGTGACACCACCTTAGGATGGGGTGAATATGACACAACAGGCGGCCTTGACAGCATGCGCCTGTTTGGCATTGCCGGTTATACGCGCGTATACGGAATGGCACGCACCGCTGATGGGAATATGTTGCTTGCCGGTTTCAACCAATCGTATTCAACGTTTTCAACCAACCCTATTTTATTGAAAGTTGGTGCAGGCGGCAACATTATCTGGGCCAAAATTGTTGAAGCTACATCGCTGATCCGTTTTGTGGATGTGGAAGAATTACCAAACGGAAATATTATCGCTTTCGGCACTTCTGTAGAAGCTTATTCAGATACGTATTTTGACGGTGCCATTGCATTTGACGCCAGCGGCAATCTAACCAGTGCAGTTAAATTTGGTGCAGGTCAAAAAATATATAACCTTTACGATGTAAAAGTTTATGCTGACGGTTTGTTGATGTCGGGTGTAATAACCGATAACAGCACTACCACAACATACAATGCATTAATTTATACCAACTTCAGTTTTGGTACCGTTTGCGACAAAACACCAGTTACCTTAAATGCAAGCAACCTTGCTCATTGGGAAACTACAGCCATTGCCGCAAGCGATGTCAGGGTAAACAACGGCATATTGGCCACAACAGCTTCATATGGTTTAATGACCATGGGATCAAGCCAGACACCCGAAATATGTTCAATTGGTACTGCGGTTGAGGAAATGGAAACCACCCATGCTTCGGTTTATCCAAACCCGGTTATTGCAGGCTCAACTGTTACCATTACCATGAGCGCTGCCGGATCATACACTTTGAATGTACTTAATGCAGCAGGCGCCCTTGTTCATACCAGCACTGCAAACGGCAATGCTGCTGCTATCAACACGCAAAACCTCACAACCGGTTTATACATTGTAAATATATATGAGAACGGTGTACGTGTTAGCTCAGAAAAAATTGCCGTGAAATAAGTAAAGCTTTAATCCCATGCAAAAAGCCATTCCAAACGGGGTGGCTTTTTTTATGTTTGAACGTTTGAACTTTGAAGTTTAGGGTTGGGGAACTTTCAAAACAGCAACATTTGCAACCAGGCTAAAGCTTGTCAGCGACATCTGTGTTCAAAGAATCGAAAACGATCCCTGATAACTACCGGGCACCGCGACCATAAAGGATATAGATGACCCGTAAATATAAATTCGTGGTAAACGCGATCGGCTCGTATAAAAACGTTCGGGTTGGAGCTCCTCAACCTTAAACTTTAAATTATTTAACTATTAACTTATGTGCAATGAACGCGTCCCAATCTTCAAGCATTTTGCCTTTAAGCACGCGCGGGAATTTGTGCTGGCCACCTAATTTACCTTTTGATTTCATGAAGCCGTAGAAATCATGCAGGGGCACCTGGTGAATAAAAATATCTTTCAATGCGTGGCGCCTTTCAACAACGTAGTCATCATTCAGCTCCTTTAAATACTGATCAATTTTTTGTTTCATCCCGGCAATGTCAAAGGGCCTGTCGGCACCAATGTACCAATGGTGTGCAAACAACCCCTCATGCGGCTTGCCTGCAACTGCGTATTCATTGATGATTAACCCGCTTTCGGCCGCTACCTTTTTAATGGCCATGTTCATGTTGTCAACACTTAAATGTTCTCCGCATAAACTCAAAAAATGCTTGGTACGGCCGGTAATGATCAATTCAAATGTTTCAAGCGATTTAAAACGAATGGTGTCGCCAATCAAATACCGCCATGTACCGGCACAGGTTGAAATCAAAATGGCATAATCAACTTCTTTTTCAATTTCCCGAAGGGTTAACACCTGTACATTTGATTTGATATTGCCATCGGCATCAAAATTATTTTCATTGAAGGGAACAAATTCAAAGTAAATACCGTTGTCCATGACCAGTTCCATACCCAGTTTATTGTGCGAACTCTGGAAAGCCATAAACCCTTCAGAGGCCAGGTACGTGTCAAGGAATTGCATTTGGTGGCCCAGCAATTTTTTAAAGCTTTCGGAATACGGTGCAAATGCAACGCCACCGTGCACATAAATATTAAAATTGGGCCATATTTCATGAATGTTTTTGACATTATGCCGGTCAATAATGCGCTCAATGGCAAGCTGCACCCAGGCTGGTACACCTGCCACAATACCTACGTCCCATTTAGGCGCCTCTACGGCAAGGGCATCAAGTTTTTGTTCCCATGATTTGATTTGAGTTATTTTTTTGCCAGGCTTGTAGGTGCCTTGGATCCATACCGGCAGGCGCGCCTGCATGATTCCACTCAGGTCACCTTCAAAACCCGAAGCAATTCGGTTAAGACTTGCCGAGCCGCCAATACCCAAAATGCTTTTTTCATAAAATTCAGGGCCAAATCCAAAATCAGGAATGGTCATCATTTGCCTGATGGATGTTTTGCGTATTTGCCTGATAAGTTCTTTGCTCACCGGAACACGTTTACTGGCCGCTTCTGAAGTTCCCGAGGTAAGCGCGAAGTATTTTATTTTGCCGGGCCAACATACGTTCTCTTCACCTTCAATGGTTTTATGCCACCACTCTTTATACAATGAGTTATAATCATAATAGGGAACATTTTTATTGAAGTAGGTGGTTATATTGCGGGTTTTTAAAAGACGCGCAAAATCGTTTTTTTGACCGAACTGGGTAAATTGTGCTTTGCGCATAAGCTTACGCAGGGTTTGGTCCTGTAAATGTGCACCAAGTACTATGCGTTTGCTGCGCCTGCTTTTAGTGAATTTTAAAATCTCCTGCAATATGGTTCCAACAAAAGGCATGCGTTTTCTTTACAAAGTGTAAAATAAGGAGCTTATTGGCTGCCACGTTAATTTATTATTAACACTACTGATAATGTGATTGTTGCTAACCGTCCAGGTAAATTAAAACCCAGGAGGCCCCAAAACTGCGGGCATGTTTTATTTGACCTGGTATTTGCGAATGAAACGCCTTTTGTGATTGCGTTTCTGCAAGTGCTTTCAATTAATATAGGGAAGTAGCGCGTTGAAATTTTGAGAAGGAAAATAACGCATAAAAATTTGCCTGGGCATAAGTAATGCTACAAAACACACAAATACACCTGAATAGCTACTATACAATTAAAGCGGAAATTGTAACTGGTAAATCAAATTTTTATATTTTTGCACCCTTGCTGCCCGATCGTCTAATGGCAGGACTTCAGATTTTGATTCTGACTGTGTTGGTTCGAATCCAGCTCGGGCAACTAAACATAATCCGCTCCCGCAGGGGCGGATTTTTGTTTTTTGAAAGGAGCCAAACGCAGTTTGAGCTTCTTATAAAAACAAAAAGGCGCAGGGGCGCGAAGTGACACGCAGGCGGATTGTGTTTGTTAAACCCGTGTGAGCATTATGGATGCGTTACATTATTAAAGCTTTCCGTAAGCGGAAGACTTTTTCATTTTATTCAAACATTTTTTAACGACCACTCTCCCCGGCACAGCCTTAAAATCCTTATTTTCGCCACCTGTAAATAACCTCTTCTCACAAATGAATTATAAAAACCTCAACAACATTATTGGCTGGATCATTTTCGCCATAGCGCTTTGCGTTTACACAGCCACCATGGAAGACACTGTAAGCCTTTGGGACTGTGGTGAATATATTTCGACAGCGTATAAATTAGAGGTTGGTCACCCGCCAGGGGCCCCACTCTTTAATATGTTGGGCCGTATCTTTTCAGCCTTTGTTTCAACCCATAATGTAGCATGGTCAATCAATTTCATGAGCGGGCTGGTTAGCGCATTTACCATTTTATTCCTTTTCTGGTCCATTACCCATCTTGCCAAAAAAATGGCTTTGACCAAAGGAGCCAATGTAAATGATTTAGGTACTGTGATTGCCATTCTTGGTTCAGGCGCCATAGGCGCTATTGCTTACACATTCAGCGATTCATTCTGGTTCTCGGCCGTTGAAGGTGAGGTTTACGCCATGTCATCGTTTTTTACTGCTGCCGTTGTTTGGGCTATTTTCCGCTGGGAAGAAATTGCCGATGAAGTGAATGCCGACCGGTGGATCATTCTTATTTTCTTTCTCATAGGCCTTTCAATAGGCGTACACTTATTGAACTTATTGGCCATACCAGCCATGGCGTACGCCTACTACTTCAGGAAATGCAGGCAAAGTGTTGGCGGATTTATTTTTGCCGGAATTTTCGGTATGATGATCCTCGCCATTGTTCAGGCCACGATTATTCCCGGTATTCCCGAACGCATGGCCAATTTTGAATTGCTTTTCACCAATACGCTGGGCATGCCATTTGGCGTAGGAACCGGCATATTCATTACCCTGGTGGTTGGCACCATTGCTTTCTCACTCTTTGCCATTAAAAAAGAGGAAAAAGTTTTGCATAACCTGGCTTACATCGTCCTCACTTTCCTGTTCGGTTTGCTGGCCGGTGGAATTATATGGGCGTGTGTTTTCCTTGTGGTTTATCTCATTGTTTCGCTGTTCACGCAAAATACGTTTGTACGCTTCATTGTCACCAACCTGGGCGTTTTACTGGGGTGGATCATGTGGGAAATATTTTTCAAAAAAGAGGCCGATCAGGAATCATTTAACCAACGCATGCGCAAAGGTGTCCAGGTAGGCATCTTATCGTTTACCACACTTATTATCGGGTATTCATGTTTCCTTATGATTTTGATACGCTCAAATGCCAATACGCCCATTGACGAAAACAACCCTGAAAACCCCATTTCATTTCTTTCGTACCTGCAGCGTGAACAATACGGAAGCTGGCCCATTTTGTACGGTCCGTATTGGAACTCGGCCATTGATGTATCAAACCCTGACGGGTATACAATTGACGGCAATCCTATTTACATGCGCGGCTTTTCCGTAAAACGTGATGATAACCTTATTCAGGGTTTCCGCACTGAAAAAGAAGCGAAAGATTATGTTGCCAGGAAAAAATTAACAGGTGTTGAAATTGAACAGGAATATTTTGTTGCCGATGACCGCGTGGGCATTGATTATAAATTTAACCCTGATCACATGACCTTATTCCCACGTATGTTCAGCCGCGAAGACCGCCACGTACACGGATACAAAGCTTATAGCGGATATGATCCCAACAACGGTGGCGAAAGTTTCACCGACCCGCTTACCGGTAAAACCGAAGTGTTGCCAACATTTGGGAACAACCTCACGTTCTTTTTCAATTACCAGGTTGGTTGGATGTACTGGCGTTATTTCATGTGGAATTTTGCAGGACGCCAAAACGATGAACAGGGCATTGGCCCCGGCCCGTTGGAAGGAAACTGGATAAGCGGCATTAATTTCATTGACAAACAGCACGTGGGTGATCAGTCAAAGGTGCCGCCAAGCATTACCCGCAACCGTGCATACAATAAATTTTTCATGCTGCCATTGATACTCGGACTCATTGGTTTTGTATTTCATTTCTTTTACGCGCGTGGCGACTGGTTTGTCATTCTCCTGTTGTTCCTGTTTACGGGAATGATGATTATTATTTACCTGAACCCAAAACCGTATGAACCGCGTGAACGCGATTATGCGTATGCAGGTTCGTTTTATGCGTTTGCCTTCTGGATTGGTTTGGGTGTTTGGGCCCTGTATGACATGGCCAAACGTGTTACGTTTAAACAGCTTGGTTTGGTTGCCGGCATAACCGGTGGTCTTACGTTGGTTTTATTGGCCATTGACAGCGGAAGCGGGCAAGGATTTACTTTTTCGTTTTCCATGCTGTATATATTGATTGTTTCAATGGTATTGTGCGGTATAATGCTGCTTATGGGCCGTAACAACAGCGGTTCGGCCACCATTGCCACTGTAGCTATTTTGCTTTCAGCGCCTGTGCCTTATTTAATGGGTTCGCAGGGATGGAATGACCACGACCGCAGCAACCGTACAACGGCACTTG
>DASPJQ010000480.1:0-1163 GCA_035628535.1 Flavobacteriales bacterium
CACCGTTGTAGGTATAGCCGCATCAGGAACCACGCCATATGTAGTTGGAGGTCTAAAAAAATGCAATCAAAAAAATATCCTTACTGCCTGCATTACCTGCAATCCTGACAGCGCTGTAACCAGCATTGCCAACCATGCAATTGTTGCGGTTGTAGGTCCTGAGTTTGTGACAGGGAGCACACGTATGAAAAGCGGAACCGCACAAAAATTGATATTGAATATGATTTCAACTGCTGTTATGGTCAAACTTGGCCGTGTAAAAGGCAACCGCATGGTTGATATGCAGCTTTCGAACAACAAACTCATTGACCGCGGAACAAAAATGGTAATGGAAACCCTTAACCTTGACTATGAAAAGGCCAACGAACTGCTCAAAAAACATGGCTCGGTGAGAAAGGCCATTGAAAATAAAAATTAATGCTTCAAACGTAAAAAATAAGACCTCATTTAGGAGGCGTTGTTAAAATGCCGGGCAAGCCACATACCTGTTTTTTAAAAACCGTGCTCTGTGTTTTTATTTTAGTTTCGGCTTGTTACCATACTGCACAGGCCCAAACCAAAAAAAAACTTCTCAGAAAAGCCAGGCATTATGCCGACAAGGCCGATTATTATAATTCCAAAATCTGTTATTTAAAATTGCTTAAAAAAGACAGCCTGCACAAGGTGGCCAATATGGAGCTGGGGCTCATTCTTAATGAATATGTATTAACCCCTGCCGAAGCCGGCTTTTACCTAAAACGGGCCGAACGTGCATTGCAAAACGATTCAATCCCGGAATTGTTTTATGAGCTGGGAAGGTTTTACCACATGACCGGAAAATACGAGGAAGCAATACGTTATTTCAACATGTTGCTCAAATACAACGTGGCCACCAAGGAAGGTATGCTGGTAAGGGCCATAATTTTAAAGGACATTTCCGATTGCAATTATGCTCTCAGGAACAATTCAATTGTTGACCACCGCTTTCTTGCCGAAAACATTGGCCGTAACATAAACTCCGAATTTCCCGAATATGTTCCGGTAATAACGGCCGATAACAATGCCTTGATTTTTACTTCAAGCCGTAATACAAAAAAGCACAATAAAGTTGATTACGGTGAAATGAAATATTTTGAAGATATCTTTATCACCAAAGGCAGAAACGGAATTTTTAATGATACGGT
>DASPJQ010000481.1:0-13405 GCA_035628535.1 Flavobacteriales bacterium
TTATTCTTAAAAACCAACTTAAAGGCGATATGAAGATGTCAGTAGACCCCGGCCAGATCGAACACCTGAATGCCGCTTTTTTTGATAAGCTAAAAAATATTTGCCCTGATTTAAGTGTCAGTGAACGCGATTTGTGCGGCCTTTTACGGCTTAAGTTTTCTTCCAAGGAAATATCGGCCATGCGCAACATTGCTCCTGCTTCGGTTCGCATCAGTAAGTTTCGACTTAAGAAAAAACTTGAGCTTGATGCCGGCACCAATCTTGAAGATTTTCTTTTAAAACTTTAAAATTTAAACGTGAGTACAGCGTTAGGCGTAAACCCAAGCGAATACCTGTTGTAAATACTGGGTTGACCCGTTCCGAATTGCGGAACCTGGCCTATAATGTTTTTTTGATCGTAGCAATTAATGAGTGAAATACCTGCATAACTTTTCCAGTTGGCCGTCATAGGTTGAAATTCATATTCAACATATACATCAAGCGAATGGAAATCCGGAAAACGATCGGTATACTCATAACCGTTTACAAAAACAGGTCCTCCCGGTTGCGGTGGTGGAGACGGAGTTCCGGCAAGCATGGGTTCGCTGTTGGCACCCGACATCATGCGCACACGTATGCCGGGTAATGCCGCCAAACCTGTGCGGTATTTCCAAGACAACGAAAACCGCCACCTTTTTATATGATACGTAGCGGCAAGGTCTAAAATGTGGGTCTGGTCGTTTAATGAATAAAACGGTTCGGTTTGCACACTGTCAAACTGCATCATTGACCTGCTAATGGTGTAGCTTGTCCAAATATCAATGTTTTTCCAACTTTTGCGAACCAACACATCGCATCCATAAGTCTTAACAGAACCTTGTATGAACGGATGCGGGCCGTCAGGATCATTTAAACTTATTGATGAAAGGTTATCGGCAAAACGGTAGTAGCCTTCCAGGTCAATGAGCCATCCTTTATTTTGATAAACCACACCGGCTGATACCTGGTAACTATACACAACCGGAACATCCAGTTGGTCGGCAAGTATCCACAATGGATTTTCAATTCCGCCTATGTCTTCAATGCTTACACCGCTTACCTGTACCACAAATTGGTTTTGATATCCTCCTGAAAATTTTAAACGCAATTGGTTGTTGAGTTTAAATCCAAGGCACAAACGCGGCTCAATATAGGTTTTGGACAAGGAAGTGAAATAATTCGCCCTAACGCCTCCATTAATGTCAAACCATTTGGCCGGAAAGGTAATGTAATTGATGAACGCGGTATGAATGTCGCCCGCTTTGAGATATTCTTTCCTGAGCGATGTGTTGGATGAATCATTGCTGTGTTTTATGTATGTTGTGTTGTAATGGTGAAAATCGTATCCGATAGCCAGTTCGTTTTTCTCATTGATACCTGCATTTGCCTGTAAAAACGCGCGCAAATCGCCAACTGTATTTTCGTAATCCGATTCAATAAGCGGTATGTTGTTTAAGTTGTAAATATCAGAACCTGCATGCTGCCTGAACCGGGAACCTGTTAAAGTCACATTGGTAGTAAACTTCCTGGTCCATTTTGATGACAGCGTTGTATTGATTCCGCTATTGCTTAAACGCATGCGCGATTCGGTGTAAATGTTGAACAGTTTATCGTCCTTGTAAAAGAAATCCATGTTGTCATTGTTCTGCAATCCGCTCAATTCAATTTTGTGTTTTTCACCTATGTTTCCAATAATTTTTGCATTTATATCATAATAGGAAGGGTTAAGTTTTTTTATACCATCGGGGTTATTCCCCAACGCCCCGTTTACCTCGGTGAATTGAAAAATAAAATCAGACATGGATTTCATAGGAGGCAAATGCCATTCATACGGATAGGATTTTCTACCCGAAATGAAAAAACTACATTTGTTTTTACGTATGGGTACGTGTGTATACACACTTGCGTCAAGCAGTGATGTGGAAAATGTGAAAGCTGCTTTGTTGGCGACATCAGATGGTGAATTGATTTCAATGAGTCCGCCCGCTCTGCCGCCACGGCTTGCCGAAACAAAACTGCGGTGCACTTTTACATTGTCAACCATGTTTGCATTAAATGCCGAAACCGTTCCAAATAAATGGCCTTTCTGGTAAACCGGAATATTGTCAAAAGTTACCATGGTTTGATCGGGCGAACTTCCCCGTATATTTAAATTTCCGGGTTTTCCATCAGGCATACTGATTCCGGGCAAGGCATCAAGAGCACCCAGCAAATCATTATTGGTCATACCGGTTAAAACACTGGCTTTTTTTGGTCGTATGACAATTGAATTATCCAACGATTCGTACTCAATACCTGTGGTTAAATAAGCCATTACCGTGTATTCATTCAGTTCCAGTAAAGCGCTTTTTAACTTGACATATACAGGTGCGGCCGATATAAACCGGTCCAACGGAACATATTTCTTCTCATAACCTGAACTTGAAAAAACAATTGTGTCGTTTTCTGTGTAGGGAATAATTGTACTGAAGTAGCCGTTTTCATCGGTAAACGAAAGTTTTTTTGTTTTTTTACTTAAAATAGATGCCGAATAAACAGGTTCAGTGGATTTTTCATCCTCAATAAAACCGCGCAAAAGAAAATTACCTCCATTTTTCTTGGGTTTTAAAATATAATGTTTTGCATCCACTTTATCGCTGGTAAAAGCCGAACGCTCGTTAATATTCAGGATAAATTTTTCAAGGCTTGCCGAAGTGTCGGTATAAACAGGGGCTTTGGAAACAAGGTCTTTATCGTATGAAAAAGTAATGCCGTATTTTTTTTCAATGGCTGAAATGGCTTTTTCAAAATTGAGAACACGATATTGACCCGTTGCATGAAATGAAAAAAAGACAATACACAACAGGGCCAGCAAAAAGCGTGAAGGCCTTTGATATAATCCATCCGGTGCAACTCGATTCATTTATTTTCAAGGAAAACAGTATTACCCTTGCGGGTATAACTGATTCCCATAGGATCAAAAACCATCCTTAAAGCCGTATCCAAACTGGTATTTTTATAAATACCTGTAAAATTCCTGCTAAAATCAATTCTATTTCCTTCAAACTTCACACCAAAATGTATGGAAAGTGCGTTGCACACTTCTTCAAGGGGAGCGTCTTCAAATGTTGTTGTGGTTGAAAGCGGGTCAATGTCGCTTGCATTGAAATCAAAGTTTTTAACTTCACCGTTGATTGAACGAACACCCTGGCCGGTAGTTAATGCGGTATTTTTGGAGCCTATCTCAACACGTACTTTTCCTTCGTAGCATTTAACCGAAGTAAAGTTATTTTTATGTTGTACACTGAATTGTGTACCCAAAACATTTACACGGCCGCCATCGTAGGACACTCTGAATTTTCCTTTTTGGTGCACATCAAAATAAATGTTCCCGTCCATTTTAATGTAACGGTTATTCTTCCAGTTAACCGGGTCGTATTCAATAAACGATTCCCCGTCCATAACAATGACCGTATTATCAGCCAGGGTAACGGTTTTTTTCATTCCAGGCTGGCATTCAACATGGGCAAGTTTTACTTCAGGTTTGTCTTCATTTTTAAATATAAAAAACAACCCAAGCAATAACACAACGCTGGCTGCAGCATAAAACCAGGTTTGCCTGTAAAAAGGAACAATTTTTTTCGTTTTCTTTTCAGCAATGCGCTTGTCAATCTCCTCTTTGTGTTTGTGCGATAATGCCGGCAATGACCATGCATCAACCGATTCTATAATTTTTGACAATATTTTATTGTCCCCGGTTTTTTGGAGTTGTTCAAGCTCTTCTTTGCTTAACTCATTTTTAAGCCATCGTACGTAGAGGTTATTTTCGTTGTCCTCGTCCTTCATTTCCCATATAACGGTTTAGTAAGCCTTTACCCTACCTAAATTTTAATAAACTTCAATTCGCCTATTTTTTCTTTTAACGAACTGAGTGCCAAGTGCATTCTTTTTTCCACAGCCTTAACACTTATGTCAAGCGCCTCGGCAATTTCGGCAAACGTCATTTTATCAACCCGGTTCATCAAAAAGGTTTCGCGCTGCGTTTCGGGTAAATCAGAAATGGCTTCTTCCAGTTTTTTTTCAAACTCCTTTTTTTCCATGATGTACGAGGGGTCCTCGGGACGTTCGTTTAAAGCGTCCTGTTTTATAAAAGCAAGTTTTACTTTGTTGTGCCGGCTCTCATCAATAATAAGGTTGCGCGCAACGGTATACAGAAACGATTTTGCTTTTTGAAATTGCACCTTCATGCAATTTTCCCACAACGAAATCATTGCTTCCTGTGTAAAATCTTCTGCTTTTGCAATGTCTCCGCATCTATAATAAATAAAGTTGCGTAAAGGCCTTGCATTGTCTTTATACAAAGCGTTGAAATTATTTTTTTCACAAACCGACTGTTCCTGGTCTGGCTGAATCATGCTAAAAATCGTGATTAGGGACCCTTAAATTAAGCATATTTAGGATGCTGTCATGACATTATTTTATGTTAAAACAAATTTCGGTTTTAAATATGTGATTTTAAAATGAATATAAGTATTTATAAAAAGTGGTAGGGTGTACAAGAGGTTCATACGTTCCATGATAAAAACAAGATCATGCGAAAACGTTACTTTTTTTCACTGTCAAGGGTATGCGCTATGCAAACAATTGTAAAATAAATATTCTGCCATGAAAAAAATCATCTCTCACATTCTTTTTATAGCATGCTTCGTTACACCGGGTAAATCCCAATCATATAATAATTTATGGATACCCGACACGTTGTCTGGAAACAATTTCAACCTCACCTTAAAAGATACATTTGCGCAGCTTATTCCGGGGAACCAGACCGTAACCTCGGCAATTAACGGTGCCATTTGGGGACCCACGCTTTTTTTTAATAAAGGCGATTCCGTTTACCTCAATGTGACAAACAATTTAAATGATACAACCACTATTCACTGGCATGGGTTTCATTTACCAGCAGTAATGGATGGAGGCCCCCACCAGGTCATTCCACCAGGTACGGTTTGGAAACCGTATTGGAAAGTGACGAACAATGCGGCTACGTATTGGTACCACCCGCACCTGCATGAAATGACAATGGAACATATTACCAAAGGGCTTGGAGGACTTATTATTGTGCGTGACAGCATTGAATCAATGTTGGCCTTGCCGCGCACGTATGGCGTTGATGATATACCGTTAGTACTTACCGACAGGGATTTTAATTCATCAAACCAATTTGTAACGGTTCCATATGGAGACAGCGCAATGGTAAACGGTACATTGAGGCCGCAATATACAATTCCTGCAGGTTGTACGGTTCAGAATACTGAACGCTGCCATTGAACGTTCTTACAATATCGGGTTTAGCGACAACCGGACATTTTATGTTATTACATCTGATGGAGGTCTTTTGAATGCTCCGGTTGGTGTTACACGCTATTTATTGTCGGCAGGTGAACGAATTGAAATCCTCGCAAATTGTACAGGCCAAAACGGTACCACTGTTGACCTGAAGGCGTATAATTCCGTTCTGTCAGGATTTATTCCAGGTGGTGAAAATTTTCCTACTGGTCCTTTTGCAAATGCGTTGGGTAAAATTGATTTTACGCTCTTACATTTAATTATTGGTACGGCCACAGCTTCGCCCATTACAAGCATACCGGCCACACTGACGGTAAATACATTTCCAGCTGAGGCATCAGCAGATTTGATCCGGATTATAACATTATCCGATTCCTCGGGCGTACCCGGTACGCTTGGTCCATCTGCTTTTATTCTCGGGTATAAGCTCTTCGACATTGATTACACCAATTATGAAGTTCCGTTGAACAACACTGAAATTTGGGAACTCAACAGTTCATCGGTTTTTGCTCACCCGTTTCACATTCATGATGTGCAATTTTACGTGTTAACGCGTAACGGATCATCACCGCCTTCCTATGAGCAGGGATGGAAAGATGTTGTTCTGGTTGAAAGTGGCGAAATTGTCAGGTTCATTGCAAAGTTTGAAGACTATGCCGATACATTGCACCCTTTCATGTATCATTGCCATATTATTCTTCATGAGGACGAGGGCATGATGGGGCAATTTATTGTTACTGATAACCTGACAGGCATAGCTGAGGAGGTAATCAATGATTTCAGTTTCCTGGTTTTTCCAAATCCTTCATCCGATAAAATATATTTTTCTTTTTCAGATTCGGGCCGCGGTATTGAAGCCTATTATATAACCGTACTTGATGCATTGGGTCGAACCGTATTGATGTTGCCAAGGCCCCAATTGAGAAAGGGCATTGAGATTTCTTTTCTGGAAAATGGCACCTATACTGTTTTGCTTACCGAGGAAGACACGAAAATTACAAAATCCGCTAAATTTATTAAACAATGATTGGGCAGAAAAGAAATATGCGAATTGGTGCAATTTTTACAGTTGCTTTTCTTGCAGTAAGTTTTACCGTTTGCCGTGGTTCTATTGAAGAAAAAAAAACGGTAATAGGCAATGAAATTGCGGATTTTAAATTAAAAAATACCGATGGTAATGTTGTTTCCCTTTCGGGCTTTTCACAGGCAAAGGGATTTATTATTGTATTTACGTGTAATCACTGTCCCTTTGCAAAATTGTATACCAAGCGGTTAAATATGCTTAACAGCAAGTACAAGCCGTTGCATGTGCCATTGCTTGCCATAAACTCTATGGATACCCTTGCTTACCGCGAAGAAAGTTTTGAAAGAATGAAAAAAAGGTCAGAAAAGGAAAAGTACAATTTCCCGTATTTGCAGGATGCATCACAGGATGTAGCAAAAGCGTTTAAAGCTGACCACACACCACAAGCCTATGTATTGTGGAAAAAGGGAGGTACCTGGGCAATTGAATACAGCGTGGCAATTGATGATAACGGTGCGCACCCGGCAAAATCTCAAAACAACTATATTGAAAATGCTGTTTCGCAACTTTTGCGGAACGAAAAAGTAAGCGTTTGAAACCAGGTCGCCAGGTTGCGCCATTTTCTATCGGAAAAACTAAAAAAACCGGCTTAGAAAGCCTTTCTCAATATGTCCACCTTTTGTCCACTTTTGTTTTTACTTAAAACACTACTTATCAATCATATAATATTTTTTAATGAATAGGAGTGGGGTAAACACATAATAGTGCGTTTCTTTAATGGTGAACGCATTAACAACCCAATTTTATGAAAAAATTATACATCGCATTTTTAATGGCTTTACCCTCTGTTGCGTGCGCCCAGGGTACAAACATTACTTCGTGGCGAGTGAATACAACAGGGCATCAAGCGCAGTATTATAATTCATCATCGGCTGTAATTGATCTTAACGACTCGTCAGAAGTCCTGGAAGTATGTTACAATACCGATAGTATTTATGTGCGAACAAGCATGCTTGCTTCATACATTATGGGTGACTGGCCAGGCGATCCGTTTGTGTGTGACGGACAAAACAGTTCCTATATTTTCAAACGCAACCCCACTTATCCGAGTTCAACGCATGGCACAAAGGGTGTAGGACTTTTTGGTCTTGCGGTTAACGGTGTGGCCCTATACGATGATGGGGACGGTAAATCATACAATTCAACCACCGGCACAAACAACAACAGCGGTGCAGGGGTGTGGAACCAAATTGCATGGGTGGCCCACCTTGGCGAAATGGATTCGGGCAACGCACATCCCGACCCAAATAACATTTACCATCACCACCACAGTCCTGTTCAGCTTTGCAGCCTAACCGATGGTTCGGCCCACTCACCAATAATAGGTTGGGCCTTTGACGGGTGGCCTATTTATGGTCCATTTGGTTATTCAAGCGCCATGGACAATACCAGCACCATTGCACGCATGACTTCAAGTTGGTCGTTAAGGAGCATAACAACCCGTACAACATTGTATGACGGGACCACAACTTCACAGGTTGGACCCAACGTTAGCGCTACTTTTCCATTAGGCACTTATATTGAAGATTATGGTTATACGGCAAGTTCAGGTGATCTTGATTATTACAATGGTCGTTATTGCGTAACGCCTGAGTATCCTTCCGGAACGTATGCATACTTTTTAAATACCGATGCATCGGGAAATCCTTCATACCCAAATATGGTAGGTCCCGACTATTATGGAACCATTTATCCGGTGAACATGGGGCCTGGCGCAGGCAGTGCTGATAACCTTACAACCGGTATTAGCTGTTATGACGGTGCAACTTCAGTAAACGATCAGGCGCAGTTCGCAACAAGTGCAAAATTATTCCCAAACCCCACCAACAATACAGTGAACATTTACTATAACGGAAACATCAAACAAATAAGCATAATGAATACCAGCGGGAGCCTGGTTTATGTTACCTCGAATGCAACTCCGATTGACATAGCTTTTCTTCCCGCTGGAATTTATTATGTAAAAGTTACCGGTGAGAAATCGGTTGAAAACCTTAAACTCGTAAAAAATTAATGACAGTGCTTCAATAAAATTAAAGGCCCGGTAGGGTTTACCGGGCTTTAATCGTTTTACAATTATGAGAGTTGCAAAAATTATTTTACTATCAGGAATACTTTTACAAGCGTTAAAAGCATTTTCCACACCCGGTGGCGATATTCCCCTAACAAGTGTTTGGGTTAACATAAAACCGGTTTTTGGAAACCAGCCTTTGCTCCTGGAAACCCAAAACTACGTAAACCAAAACGGTGACACTTTACAGATTGACCGGTTCAGGTTTTACCTGTCAGGATTCGAACTTATATATGCCGATGGCTCGGTTTATAAAGAAAAAGAATCGTATCACCTGGTTGATCCATCGGAACTATCAAGCCTTATGATTAACCTGAGCGAAGTTCCACGTGGTGAAATTTCTTCCATTCGGTTTAACATAGGTGTTGACAGCATTAAAAGCGTTTCGGGCGCTTTTGGCGGAGACCTGGATCCGGCAAACGGCATGTACTGGGCATGGAACAGCGGGTACATTCACGCAAAACTTGAAGGGCGTTCAAAAAAATGCAATACGCATGGCAATGCATTTGAATTTCATGTTGGCGGATTTTCGGGTGATGAAAACGCGATCCGAAAAGTTGAGTTGAAAGTAAATCCGGCAATGGCCGGGCAGCTTTCCCAAACAATAATTATTACGGCCGATGCCATGAAATGGTTTGAAGGTATTTCGCTTGCAAAAGAGAACAGCATTGTAACGCCAGGTTCTAAAGCCGTAAAACTTGCCGACACGTATTCAGGAATGTTTAAAATTGAGGGGCAATGAAAATTAACCGTGGCTTTTGCCTGATTTTAGGCCTAGTTGTTTTTTGCGGCATAGTGCTGCCTTCGTATACCGGTGATGGGGGACGCAAAGATAATAATGCGCACATTAAAATAAATGTTCCAAAAGGATGGCCTAAGCCCACGCACGATTTTGAAAAAAAACCGGTAACAACGCAAGGCTTTGAATTAGGACGAAAATTATTTTTTGACCCGGTGCTTTCGGGCGACAGCACCATTTCATGTGCAAGTTGCCATCTTCCTTACACCAATTTTACCCATGTTGATCATGCGCTTAGCCACGGTATAGGCGGGTTGAAGGGAACGCGTAATACCCTTTCCATAATTAATGTTGCGTGGAATAAAAGTTTTATGTGGGATGGAGGAATAAATAACATAGAGGTACAACCTTTGGCGCCTATTGAAAGCAAAGTTGAAATGCACAGCTCACTTAGCATTATTTTACCCAGGCTAAAACGGTCGACATGGTATAGGGAGAAATTTAAAATGGCCTTTGGTGAAAAAACCGAAATAACCGGGCAGTTGTTTTTAAAAGCATTATCGCAATACATGCTTGCATTACAATCGTCAAATTCCAAGTATGACAAGGTCATGCGTAATGAGAAAGGTATAGCTTTCAGTGAAACCGAAGCACGTGGGCTTGAATTATTCAGGAAAAATTGCTCGTCATGCCACACAGAGCCTTTGTTTACAAACCATGCTTTTGAAAACAACGGCCTGGAACCCGATTCATATTTAAAGGATGGTGGGAGAATAAAAATAACGCATAAGGAGAGCGATTCGCTTAAGTTCAGGGTACCATCGTTGCGTAATATCGAACTTTCGTATCCCTATATGCATGATGGACGTTACCGCAACTTACAGATGGTGTTATTCCATTACAGCGATGATATTCATCAAACCGTGAATTTGTCTGACAAACTCAAAAAGCCATTAAAATTCACCGAACAGCAAAAAAACGACATCATTGCTTTTTTGAAAACTCTTACCGACATGGATTTTTTAAGAAATCCTGAATATACCTATAAACCGGAAACAACTAAATAAACATATGAAAAAGATCTTATTTCTTTTTTTACTGCCGTTCACAGCTTTTTCGCAAGGGGTAAACATTACTTCGTGGTCTCTGAATACTACGGGACATCAGGCACAGTATTACACATCAACATCAAGCATTGTTGATTTGAACGACTCTTCTGAAGTCTTGCAGGTTTGTTACAATGACGACACGATTTACGTACGTACAAACATGCTTGCATCATATATTATGGGCGACTGGCCGGGTGACCCGTTCGTATGCGATGGGCAAAATGCGTCCTATATTTTTAAACGCAACCCTACGTATCCAAGCAGCACGCATGGTACGAAAAACGTTGGCCTGTTTGGTTTGGCTATTAACGGTGTAGCCCTATACGATGACGGTGATGGAAAATCATACAATTCAACAACGGGCACCAATAATAATACAGGAGCCGGTGTATGGAACCAGATTGCCTGGGTAGCCCATGCCGATGAAATGGACTCGGGTAATGCCCACCCCGACCCAAATAATATTTATCATCATCATCATAATCCCATTCAACTTTGTAGTGTAACGGACAATACCGCGCATTCACCCATTATTGGTTGGGCCTTTGACGGATGGCCCATTTACGGTCCTTTTGGTTACAGCGATTCGTTGGATAACACCAGTCCTATTACGCGCATGACCCCGAGCTGGCAGTTGCGAAGCATTACAACACGCACCACACTTTACGATGGATCGGCTGCTTCACAGGTTGGTCCTAACGTAAGCGCAAGTTTTCCGCTGGGAACATATATTGAGGATTACGAGTACACAAGCGGGTTGGGTGAACTTGATTACTATAACGGGCGTTATTGCGTTACACCTGAATTCCCGTCAGGAACCTATGCTTATTTTTTAAATGTTGATGCAAGCGGTAATGCACAGTATCCAAATTTTGTTGGCCCTTCGTATTACGGAACAATATACCCGTACAATACCGGCCCGTTTGGAGGTACAAGCGATATGTTGGTTGAAGACGTGCAATGCTACAACCCTTCAGCTTCATTAAGCGCATCACTTAGTTCATCAACCAATCCAACTTGTAATGGTTCAACCAATGGTTCGGCAACAGTGTCGGCAAGTGGTGGTACAGGAACGTATTCCTATTCATGGTCACCTTCCGGAGGAAGTGCTGCAACGGCTACCGGTTTAGGCGCTGGTACATATACCTGTACCGTTTCAGATGGAAGTTTCACCACTACTGTTAGTGTTACGTTAACAACACCAGCTACCATTTCAATTACAGGAACGGTGACCAACCCGACCTGCAGTTCAAGTACAAACGGTGCGGTTGATATTACCGTGTCAGGCGGAACCGCATATGATTCATCCAATCCGGGTCTTGTAATTTCAGAAGTGCATGCCAACCCTTCTGCGGCTTCAGACTCACCCTTTGAATTTGTCGAATTGGTTGCAACCAAAGACATTGATTTTACTTCAACACCATACACGGTTGTTTTTTCAAATAACGGTACAGCTACAACCAACGGGTGGATAAATGGCGGAAACATCACATACGCATTTGAAATTTCATCTGGTTCGGCAACACAGGGACAAGTAGTTTATGTGGGTGGCACTTCCATGACCCCAGCTTCAAATATTTTAAAGTCAATCAACACAGGAACCAGCGGTGGTAGCGGAGGCATAGGAAATGCCAACGCTTCAGGAGTTTTAGGTAACGGTGGCGCAAATGCCGATGCAGTTGCTGTATTCAGTACAGGAACATCCGGTATAACTTCATCAACCGTTCCTGTTGATGCCATATTTTTTGGAACGGGAATCGGCAGTGCAGTGGTGTCAGGCGGTTCTGCAGGATATCAATTACCGGTAAACGATAAATACCCGGGAGGAAAATTGCAAGCAAGCAGTTATTTTGCTTCAGATCCTGTTTCGGGGCAATATTTAAGGGCAACGGGTGCGTATAACCTGCAAACTGATGCCTGGACAACTACACGCACATGGGCCAACACGTCAACGTTTACCAATCTGGCAACATCAGTTTCGTTAAGCGGTCCATATACATATTCATGGAGCAGTGGCCCCGCAACGCAGGATCTTTCTTCGTTGGGTGGAGGAACGTACACAGTAACTGTTACCGATGCTATTGGTTGCACCAATAATGCAAGTTTTACAGTAACGGCACCTTCGGCTGTAACCGGTACAACAAGCGTTATAAACGTTAGTTGTTTTGGAAATTCAACCGGTGCGGTTGACTTAACGCCTTCAGGCGGAAATGGTGCATATACGTATTCATGGAGCAACAGTGCAACCACGCAGGATATTTCATCACTGGCAGCAGGAACCTATTCGGTTACCATTACCGATGGAAATAGTTGTACAGGAACTGCATCGGCAACGGTGACGCAGCCGTCAGCAGTGTTGAGTGTGAGTGGTACAACAACATCAACCGGTTGTTCAACCAGTGTAGGCGCAGTTAACATAACCGTTAGCGGTGGAACCAGTTCCTATACGTATTCATGGAGCAACGGTGCAACCACCGAAGATATTTCCTCATTAAGCGCTGGAACGTATACGGTGACCGTAACCGATGCAAACGGCTGCACAACAACCGGCACATATACGGTTTCATCCACATCGGGTCCATTCCTCAGCACCTCGGTAACCAATGTGCTTTGCAATGGCGGATCAACAGGTGCTGTAAACCTTACAGTAACAGGCGGTACCGGTTCAATGACTTACGCATGGAGCAATAGTGCAACTACCGAAGATATTACATCGGTGGCAGCAGGTACCTATAGCGTAACTGTTACCGATGCGGCCAGCTGTACAGCCACTACTTCGGTAACGGTAACACAACCTGCAGCGTTAAGTGCAAGTTCATCATCAACATCTATTTTATGTAACGGTGGAAGTTCAACCGTAACGGTGAGTGCCAGCGGTGGAACAGCATTGTATAGCGGAACAGGAACATTTACGCAAACAGTCGGAACATATAGTTATACTGTAACTGATGCCAACGGTTGTACGGCTTCAACCAGCATAACAATTACTGAACCAACGGCATTGACTGCAAGTTCATCAGCAACATCTATTTTATGTAACGGTGGAAGTTCAACCGTAA
>DASPJQ010000482.1:0-7709 GCA_035628535.1 Flavobacteriales bacterium
GCTGGAAGCGATGGGTCATGGGGAGGCATGGCGCATTGGCGCACCACTTCGGGTAACTGGAATGATATGAGTACTATGACCCTTGGTACGGCCGGCATTTTTTCAACCGTTACACGTCCAACCTGGTTGTTTGCAAACCCAGGCCATCCGTATGTGCTGACAAACGTTCGCCCGGCAACACCGGTAATTAACTGTCCTACCATATGTGAAAATACGTTTGGCAACACGTTTACACTAACAGGCTCTTCAAGTTCATATACATGGACCGTTCCGGCAAATGGCACCATTGTCTCGGGCCAGGGAACTTCTTCTGTAACCGTTGATTGGACAACGGGTACAGGCAGCGTGAGTGTTATTGCCGTTGGTACGGCAGGCTGTAATTCATTACCGGCTGACTGTACGCCAACCGTAGTGGCGCAACCGGTTGCAGGCTTTAGTGTAGAACCTGACGGGACCTTTGGCGATTCATGGCAATTTACCGATACATCGGCCGGAGCCGTTTCATGGAACTGGGCCTTTGGCGATGGAAATACAGCTACAACACAAAATCCGCTGTACCAGTATAGTGATGCCGGAACGTATACAATTGTTTTAACTGTAAGTAACGGTACATGTTCTGATACAGCCAGCATTACCATTGACGCCAATGGCGGTGTTATTGTTCCCAATGTATTTTCACCGAACGGTGACGGGTTCAATGACAGCTGGTATATACTTACAGGAACCTTGTCGGAATACAACCTCCAGATTTTTAACCGCTGGGGGCAACTCATGTTTGAGTCGGCCGATATATCCCAGCAATGGACCGGTGATTTTAACGGCAAGCCCTGCGTTGAAGGCACGTATTATTATGTCTTGAAAGCAAAAACGGACCTAAAAGATTACAGCCAAACAGGGGCGTTGTTGTTGGTAAGACAATAAGATAGTTAAATGAAGTAAAATTTTTGAAATAAGAAGTACGATTTATATTCATGAAAAATCATAAATCATGCTTCTTAAATCAGACATAAAAAATGGTTTGATTTTAATTTAAAAAAACACATATGCGTAAGTTATTATTAGGGAGTATGCTTTGCTTTGTTCTTGCAACGGGCAATGTGAATGCGCAAAACAATGTGGGTATAGGAACAACCACACCCGATGCTTCTGCCATTCTTGAAATGCAGTCAACCACACAGGGTGTTTTGGTTCCGCGCATGACAACTGCCCAACGCACGGCCATTGCCGCACCGGCCAACGGTTTGTTGGTTTTTGATACCACCGTGGGATGCTTTTTCTTTTATACAACTGCTGGCGGATGGCAAAACCTTTGTTCGGGCAGTGGTTCAGGAGTAGATGGCATTAATTGCTGGGACACTGACGGTGATGGGGTGAATGATGCTTCTGAAGATGTTAACGGTGATGGTTCATGGAATGCCACCGACTGCCAGGGAGCAACCGGCCCTGCAGGGCCAGCGGGACCAACTGGACCCGCAGGTCCTACTGGCGCTACGGGAGCAACAGGTCCCGCAGGACCAACCGGACCTACGGGGCCAGCAGGCCCTACTGGTGCAACAGGACCTACCGGCCCTGCAGGTCCAGCCGGAGCTACAGGAGCAACTGGTCCGGCAGGTACAAATGGTGTTAATTGTTGGGATACTGACGGTGATGGGGTGAATGACGCTTCGGAAGATGTTAATGGTGATGGTTCGTGGAATACCACCGATTGCCAGGGAGCAACAGGTGCGACCGGCCCTGCAGGTCCAGCCGGACCAACCGGACCCGCAGGCCCTACTGGCGCTACGGGAGCAACAGGTCCCGCAGGACCAACCGGACCTACGGGGCCAGCAGGCCCTACTGGTGCAACAGGTGCTACAGGACCTGCTGGGCCAGCCGGTCCAACTGGACCCACAGCTGTTCCCGTGAGTGTTTCGCTGGCTGCCGATTATGATGTAACCAGTACAACCTTTACAGCAGTACCCGGTATGAGCGTAACATTTACAGCAGTACAAACAAGCGCGCTCATTATTTTCAGCGCTTCAGGATACGGTTATACCAACTCTATGTCGTATGTAATGTTCCGCATTATGAACGGGGGAACTTCACTGGGCGCCACCAATACCAACATTCAGAATTATGATGATGTTACCGGAACAACCACCACCTGGAATACCTCGTTTACAAAACGCATAACCGGTTTAACGGTTGGCGCCAGTTATACCTACTTTGTGCAAGGTCGCGTTGCCGGAATTTTTGGTACCGATGATGCCGCGTTGGATTGTATATCCCTTCCTGATAATTGCCACATGACCTTAACCGTAGTACCTTAGTATGAAAACGCTTTTTATAACAATGTTGTTTTTCGGTCTTGCATTTGCAACGCATGCACAGGACGATAAGAAAACACCTGAAAAAAAACTGCACTCAGGTCACACAAATGTGAAATACGACCCGGCTAAAAAACCTGAACGCAAACTCATTCAAAAAAGTGAGGTTAATCGTGAAAAGTCAGGTCAGGTAAACGGGGTGCCTGAAAAGAAATTAGTAGATAAAAAATAATGTTCTAACCTTCAAAAAAGACCTTCCTTGGTTATGCCGGGGAGGTTTTTTCTTTTTTACCCGTTCCGTTACAAGCAAGGCAATTTTGAACCTAAAAAGGATTTATTTGCTTTTGTTGTAAGCTGAAAAGGCGATTACGCTTGATCCGTTGCTGTTTTTTCAACGAAAAACCTTGTTTCTTGCACGCGAATTTTCTAATCGTGCAGGATGGTGATATATAATTTTGCAGTTCAATGGCGCAGACAAAAACCCCGGAAAGGAAGATAAAAAAGCCGCCTGCTACGACCAACATTTTTTTCCATTTTTGAGAAGTATACAAATTTGCTACCAACCTTACGTTGTTGAATATAAATTGTGTTAAGACGTTAACCATAGCTTTGTTTTTACGTAAATTTAACACAACGCATTGTTACGCATATATGAAAAAAAGAGCCTTGCTGATTGGCGCTCCTGGTGGAGTTACATCACGATTTTTGCATGGGGTTTCAAAAGACCTTGAACGTTTCCGCACTTTTTTAATGTCAGCCCAAGGTGGAGGCTGGCTGGACGAAGAAATTCTTGAATTTGCCAATCCTTCGCTTAATGAATTGAATGAAGTATTTCATACCCTTCACGCAGAATATACCATTGTATATGTAAGCGGTGATGGAAGTACCGATGAATACGGGAGACGTTTGGCGCACCTGAGCAATGGCGATACATTTGCCGATACCGATTTTTTGATCCTTGATTCACCAAAAATGCTGGTGATTATGGACACCAACCGCAAGGCTGCTGAAGAAGGACCTAAATTTATTCCGCAATGGCACAAGCAAACGGAAGACCAGTTGGAATATTCACGTGAAATGTACAATGAGTGGATTGAAGATTGCGAAGAAGGCCGGTTGATTATACATGCATCCAATAGTAAATACGAAGCCAAAGACAGTGAAGATGGTGGTGCCTTTACCAGTGCCCTGCTTTATTTTGGCATTGGCCTGAAGCCGGCCGAGACTGAATGCACGTTTGCCAGTATCAAACGCATTGGCGATATTGCTGTGAACATGGTTCGCAAGCATGAAAGTCCGCAACGCCCGCATATAGCCTATAAAAAAGGAAACGCACGTTTGCCCTTTGCCCTTGGTGTACCTGACAGGGTGCCCGTTAAGAAAAACGAAGAAAAAAATGCCGGAGCTTCAGGCGCGAGCGGGCCTTTGCTGATGAGTTTGTTGCTTGCTGGTTTTTTCTTCCTGGCAGATTAAAATCGGGTCCGATACCGTATTCATCACGTACGGCTTTCCGTGATAGCTATGTTGTGCCTGAAAATGCTTATTTCTTGTGATCGAGGCATGCTTCCCAAGCTTTACGCGTGGAGCTTTTGATAAAATCGGGAATAAAGACAATTTTTGGGGGTTGAATGATTTAAACAACCTGATTGGGATAAGTTATCTGTGTTTTTCAGCCAGAACCAGCTATATTTACACCAATGAAAAGACTATTCGGCATTCTTTTTTCTCTCATTTTCATTCAGGGATTTGCCCAGGCCGACTATGCCCAAAACGCAAAAAAGCAGGCCGAGCAAATGGGCGCTTGCCTGGTAAAAAAGGATTACCGGGCCTTTTTGAAATACACCCACCCCACCATTCTTGAAATAAGCGGTGGCACCGAGCGCATGCTGGAAGCCATGAAGCAGGCCAATGACAATTCATCCGGTGCAAAAATTACTTCAGTTACCATTGGTGAGCCGTCAAAAATGGTGAGTTTTAAAAATACGTTTCAATGTGTAATCCCGCAAACCATAGAGGCGCAAACCGCACAAGGTCCGAAAACAATCAAATCATCGTTAATAGGTGTTTCATTCAATAACGGAAAAACCTGGAGTTTTATTGATGCGCGGGATAAAGACCTTAATACCCTTAAAGTGGTGGTGCCTGATTTGAGTGATGAATTGGTATTGCCCAGGGATTAAGTTTTACTCCTGGAATTCCGAGCATGTTGATCCCATCAATAACGAAAGCATGAACCTCCTGCATTTTGAAATTAAGCTTGATTACTTTGAAAGCCTGAATCCAAAAGCACCGCAATTAGTGGTTGAATGTTTTATTGACGGTAAAACAACAACCCATTGGCAGGACTTACCCATTGATATATTGGAGCTGGTTGATTCGGTTAAGCAAACAGGGGAATATCATATATGGACCTGTACCTGTGGCATTCCTGAATGCGGTGGGATTAAAAAAGGTATAACCGTTGAAATAAGAACCCATTCAGTTACCTGGAAACACAGTGGACGGCCGCTTGAACATTTTGGCACACTTGAGTTTGATAGAACACATTATGAACAATGCATTCAACTCTTGTGGCATGATTATAAAGCTTATTTTAAATGGCTGAAAGCTGCCAAAACCGAATTTGGGGTGTGTCCTGATTTAAAGTTGAAGGAAATTGGAAACAGAATATATGAAAAATAAGCAGATCTATCTTATTCGACCTCTGTTTCCTATAGCTGTTTAACGCTTTTTTCAATTTTATTTTTTTTGGTTCAACTAATTTGCCTATATTTGCATATCTTATTTAAGATGGTTGTATCACAATCAATTTGTAATCCCATTACATCTGATCAGTTTAACACGAATCTTACGCAGGAAACGGTGCCTTTAAAGCAATGGCATCGGTAATAATAATTAATTAAAATGCTGCATGAGCAGCAATAACACAACACAATGAACAAAGGAAAAGTAAAATTCTTTGATAAAGCCAAAGGTTTTGGGTTTATCAAAGCAGACAACGGTAAAGACATTTTTGTACACAGTTCCGGATTAAAAGAGGACGTACAAGAAAATGACGAAGTGAAATTTGAGATTGAAGAGAGCAAAAAAGGCCTTAACGCGGTCAATGTAAGCCTGGTTTAGTCCCTTTTTAATAAAACCGTAAATTGCAGGCTCAAAGGGCCTGCTTTTTTTTTCTCTTTTCCTGGTTTTACATTACCTTATTTTTTCTTCCACGCTTTCACAGGCTAGGCTTATCGGGTAGCGCCCCAAAACCTGTTCGAATATACTGCGCATGGTTCATACTAAATTGAACCAAATACGTTATTGTTTGTATCCTTAACAATGACAGGTATAACCTACATCGAAAATTTTATAGAAAACCCTGATGAGCTGTACGCTCATCTGGTGATGGTTGTTAGCTGGGATGAACGCATGGCTGCGCGCAAAACAGCCAGTTATGGTAAAGCGTATAATTATTCGCAGATACAGTATCCCTACAGGGATTTTTTTCCGGCCTTGAGCGCAATCATTGAAAAGCTATCACCTGTTATTGGATTTAAAGTCAACAACTGCCTGATTAATTATTACATGGATGGTAAATCAACAATGGGTTATCACAGCGACCGTACCGATATTCTGGAGCCCGGAACGGGTATTGCCATTGTATCATTGGGTGAAACGCGCACATTGCGTTTCCGGAATATTGCTAACAAAGAAACATTTGTGAATTACACACTGGCTGGGGGAAGCCTGGTGTACATGACACAGGAAATTCAACATACCTGGCAACACGCCATTCCCGAAACCAATACCCAAAACGGCAGAATTAGCCTTACATTCAGAAAAATGGTTTGATTGGCGGGTTTGAAGATGCGTTAATTAATTCGTTATTATTTTAATTACCAGTAACTTAAAAGTTAGTCAAAATTTCAGTCACCCAAAAAATTCTGCTTATATTTAGGGTTAATGAAGTTGCACATAACCTTAAGCACCGTTATTGCTTTTTGTTTGCACCAGGCTATACAGGCCCAGGACAGCATTGTGTTTACCAGTCGTGTAGATCCTTCGGCCGAGTATAAAATACCCCTTGTGAAAACCGATGTTCGCGTAAAAACAAAGGGCAATGCACACTTCAAAGCATTGATTGCACACTATAGTGACACCTCCATTGTATTCCGGCCCTTGCAAAATACCCGCCCAAACCGTAAAGCTGCACGCAACATATCGCGTGAATTCTGGAAAAACACGCACCTGCGTTATTTAACAGGAACGGCCTATGACAGTTTGCTGCGCATAGCTTCGGCTAAAGTAGCTGACATCATGTATCCTGTTGAACAATCGGTTCGCATTGCTGAAATCAGTGAAATTGATATAAGCAATTATGACAGGCCTGATAGGGAAAAACGTACCAGGCGGCTTGATTATACCGGTACCATGGGTGCTTTTGCCGCCCACTATTCTCCCCTGGCGCAATCATTTCCTTTGGCCGAAAAAATGTACAACATGACCCTTGGATTTTCGGTTGAAGCGGTTGTTGTGGAAAAAGAAAAACTGGATTTAATCAACCAGTGGAGCGTAAAACGTTCAGAAAGTACTGAAACGGCTTCTGTAAAATAATTCACTCATTTTCATACATTTTATTGCATTCAAAATAATTGAAATGAAGAACCCTGAAAACGTTGACGCATACATAGCCGCATTTCCTTCAGCCACGCAAAAACTGCTTAAACAGGTACGCAGTACGATCAAAAAGGCAGCACCAGGGGCCCTTGAGCTGATTAGTTACGGCATGCCGGGATATAAATTAAATGGCAAAGCATTGGTATATTTTGCAGGTTATGCCGGCCATATTGGTTTTTATGCCACACCCACCGGGCATGAAGAATTTAAAAAAGAACTCTCAGCATACAACCAAGGCAAGGGTTCGGTGCAGTTTCCCATTGATGAGCCCATGCCGCTTAAGCTGATTGAAAAAATTGTAAGGTTCAGGGTTGGAGAAAACAATACAACGCATACAGATGGGAATTCAAAAAAGCCTGGCGGAACTGTGCGTAAAAAAGGTGGGAAAAATAAGCCGGAGCGAAGTATTAAATGAATATTATAACCCTTGCTTATTTATTCCAGGAGTAAACCTGCTGCTGTATTTAAGCTTGTTGATTCACGCGGGGAAATGGATTCATTCCAGCATAGTCCTATGTTGAAATCAGCCGATGGCACGCGCTTGATCCATCCATTATGGAAACCGTAGCAAATATATACCAATAACCGGTAACCCATCTCTAAGCCAGCGGTCCATGTTGCGGCTTACACACCAGAACTGATTCCCCGTTGTGCTGATTCATCCACGATTTCATTTTGCGTTGTTTTAAAAATACAAGTACATAAACCATAAAACCAATTTTTGAATTTATATCTCTCATT
>DASPJQ010000483.1:0-1522 GCA_035628535.1 Flavobacteriales bacterium
TCCTTACTTTAAATGACAGGCATATTGCCCTTGGTGGAAAAATGGTTCCGTTTGCAGGCTTTTTAATGCCGGTACAATATTCAGGTGTAAATGATGAACATGAAACCGTACGCAATGCCGTTGGTATTTTTGATGTATCACACATGGGAGAGTTTTGGGTAAAAGGACCGCATGCTTTGGCGCTTATACAATCGGTTTCAAGCAACGATGCCTCAAAACTATATGATGGCAAGGCGCAATATGCTTGTTTGCCCAATGAACAGGGAGGAATTGTTGACGATTTGCTTATTTACCGTTTTAATGAAGAGAAATACATGATTGTGGTAAACGCATCAAACATTGAAAAGGACTGGAACTGGTTTACAAAACACAATACCATGGGTGCCGAATTGGTCAATGATTCGGACAACACATCGTTGTTTGCGGTTCAGGGACCAAAGGCGGTTGCAACCTTGCAAAAACTAACCGATGTTGATTTGGCCGCAATGGAATATTATACGTTTAAGGTTGGTAAACTTGCCGGGGTTAACGATGTAATTATATCGGCCACAGGATATACCGGGGCTGGCGGATTTGAGGTTTACGTACCAAATAAACATGCTGTTGCCGTTTGGGACGCCATACTTGATGCCGGAAAAGAATTTGGCATTAAACCAATTGGTTTGGGCGCGCGTGATACGTTGCGCCTTGAAATGGGTTTTTGCCTTTATGGAAACGACATTAACGATACCACTTCACCGCTTGAAGCCGGCCTGGGTTGGGTAACAAAATTTACCAAACCGTTTGTAAATTCAACCAACCTGGCAAAACAAAAGGAATCCGGAGTAGCTAAAAAATTAGTAGGTTTTGAAATGGAGGACAGGGCTATACCACGCCACGATTACGAAATTTGTGATTCAGTGGGGAAAACCATTGGCGTTGTTACTTCGGGAACCATGTCACCAAGCCTCAAAACTGGTATTGGTATGGGGTATGTACCTGTTGCATTTGCCGACCCGGGAAGCGAAATTTATGTAAAGATCCGTGAAAAATTGAATAAAGCCAAAGTGGTAAAAATTCCTTTCCTGAAAAAATAAATTCATGCAAAAAGTACAACGCAAAAAACTGGTTGAAGTTTGTTTTTCGCCTAACCTCTACCAGTTACACAGGGGAGATGCCGAAATAGTAGTGGTAATTGATGTGTTGCGTGCAACTTCTGCCATTTGTACCGCTTTTCATTACGGAGTGAAAAACATTATTCCAATATCAACACTTGAAGAAGCATTTGATTACAAGCGAAAGGGATATATTGTTGCGGCTGAACGGGACGGACAGGTTGTGGAGGGATTTAAATTTGGTAATTCACCTTTTTCATACATGACGCGCGAAATTAAAGGCAAAACAGTGGTAATGACTACTACCAATGGTACCAAAACCATAAATGTTGCGCGTGAAGCCGGTACCGTTGTTGTGGGATCGTTTTTAAACCTTGACGCTTTAAGCGATTGGTTGATTACCCAAAACAAAAACACCTTGTTATTGT
>DASPJQ010000484.1:0-9449 GCA_035628535.1 Flavobacteriales bacterium
AAGTATATCCTTTTTTCTTTAGGTAAAAATCAATATACAGACTGCGCATGACATCGTGAATGTTTTTTTGCATGCCGGTAAACTTCATGAGCAACACGTCAGTCATAAACGCAATCAGACACCCTTCAACGTAAATGGAAACTTTTCTGTCGGGCACACCAGGTACGTACCCGTCAAGCCAGGTGTCAAAACCCGATTGCACTACCGAATAATTGAACCGGCCGAAGTTGTCAAAATGTTTTTGCAACTGTGCGTTCAATTCACGGAAATAATATTCGGTTGACCATACGCCCGATTGCCACAATAAATAATCGCCCATATAAGTTGTAACGCCTTCGGCCACAAAACCGGTTGGAAAATAATTTTCTTTTGTATAATCGTACGGCCACATTTCGGACGGGCGAATGGTTTTAACGTTCCATACGTGGTAAAATTCATGGCAGGCAACACCCAACAATTCATCGTACCGCGAATCGTTCAACGCGTACCCGGGTCCCAGCGCCAATACGGTTGATTGTGTATGTTCAACACCGTGATAAAACGTATAAGGCAGTATTTGAATGAGGTAATGGTATTCATTGGCGGGACATTGTTTAAACAAATTAAGCTGCCAGTTGGTGAAGCGGCTGAAATCATGAATGATGCGTTCAGCATCAGGTTTGCATTCACCCTGTATCCAAATGTGAACGGGCAACCCGTTTTCGGCTGTAAAGTTCAGGTATTGCATGGTTGCCGAAGCTATAAGCGGTGAATCGGCCAGTTCTTCAAAATTTTTACCGTACAGTTTATGCTTGTTTTCTTTCCTGAGTGAACACGCTACTGAAAAATTATCAGGAACATCCAGTTCAAGGCTAATTTCTTCGTATATGCGGTCAGGGTTATACATGCAGCAATTTACGGGGTTGGCATATAGCTGGTGGCTGTCAACATACGTTGAACCCGCATTGATTTCGGCTGCGTAGCAGGTATATTGCACAACAATTGTTGGTTCGCCTCCGGTAAAAACAGTCCAACGGTCTTTGGCGGTTTTTTCACAACGCAGGGGCTGTCCTTTTGTATTGGTAACCCTGAAGCGTTGAATGTTTTTGGCAAAATTTCCCAATTCATAACGGCCCGGGCGCCATGCAGGCAACTGCAGTATGAATTCAGGGGACTGAATGGCGTCAAAACGTATTTCAACATCCAGTAAATGCTGGTGGGCCACGGGTGCCGCGAATTTGTAGGCTATCATTAAACGTGCATTAAAAATTTATTCAACCATACCAAAGGTAGAATGTTTCCGCTTGATAACTCCTGCATATTTACATTTTTTAGGAGCCCAAGGGTTTTTTTGGCGGCCGTTTTATGCGGATGCTCTTCAATAAAACGGTGGTATTTACGCAAAAGGGTAATAAACGCGTACATGCTTTTTTCACTGGTATGCCGCTTGCACAATTTTTGTGCTGTTTCAAGCATTTGCTGGGCCGTTTCGCGTTTGCCTGCATGCGTAAAGTAAATGGCCCATATAATATAGAAATAAATATAATCGGCTGTGTTTTTTTTATTGGGTGTTGCCGGTAAAATATTTTTTATTTCCTTTTCCTTTCCTGCAAATGCGTAACACATGCTTTTAAGCAATTGCCATTTAAAGGCAATGGCCGGTAATTGCTGTATGGCGCTGTCAACCTTGAGCATGGATTGATACGCCAGGTCAAATTGCAGATTGCGTAACGACAGGCCTACGAAATTGTATTGGATGGTATAATACAGGGCCGGCCGTATGTAATGCCGCATGGCCAGTGCCTGGTTGTAATAAATAAGTGCTTCTGAAAAATTACCGGTAATCATGTAAAATGTTGCCAGGTTATTGCACACGGTAACATGTTCACGCCTCAGGTTATGTGCGGTTGATTTGCGCGTAATGGCATACAACGAAAGCAATGCGCTTATTTTTTCGTCAATTTTTTTTGTTTCCTGGACCTTTGCGCGCAGGTCATATATTTTTTGCCACACGCCCGAAGGTTTTTTTTGAAAGTGACCCGCGGTTTGAAAACCGGGATGGATGGTGCGCATGAGCGCTGCATAATATTTATAACGCCAGGCCAGGTTTTCGGCTGCGGCCTCTGCAAATTTCATTTGCTGCAACAATACAAGGTTGATATCATACACCGTTTCCTTTGTGATGGCACCTTCCATGATTTTACGTTCAAGTTCCAGGTCTTTTAAAAGCACCAGTGTTGTATAGTCTTCGGTAGCGGTAAACCGCTTGATGTATTTTTTTATGTCTTTGTCAAACAAATCAAATGCATTGCGCTGGAGCAATTCAGATAAGTAAAAATACGCATGCCATTCCTTGTGGCGCGAAAAACCTTCGGCAGCAATTTTTGTTTGAAGTTTGTTGAACGAAAGGCGCGCACGGTTGCGTTCATTCGTGGTAGCGGGGCGCGGTTTTTTGCCTTTTTTTTCGGTTTCACCGATAGTCACTTTTAATTCAAAATGATCCTTGTTTTTGTAATTAATTTCTTGAATACCAGTTAATTTAGTTTTTTTATTCATACTATTAATATGTCACAATATACAAAAAAATGATTTTGTGGCCTTACTGTTTGGTTGTACATTTGTTGGGTTATAGAATTGAAATATACAATTAAACACATACCTATGAAAAAATTGATTTTACCATTGCTTATTCTTGTGTCATTTGGTTCAAATGCGCAGTTGCGGGGTGTATTGAAGGACAAAATGAATGAAAAGTTGAAAACAAAAACCAACAACTCGAACACAACCGAAAACGCCAATACAAACACAACTACAACCACTACCGAAACAAGCGGCACAAATAATTCAACCAATACAACAACCAATTCGACCAATACAACAACCGATCCGAATGCAGGTGGCCAAAACACCAATTATAACGCAGGGCAGCAATACCCGGGTTTTAGCATGGGCGGTAAAAAAGAGATACGGCCCAAATATAATTTCAAATCAAACATTTTAATGGAAATGCGCCCGTATGATAAAAAAGGCAACCTCGAGGCCGATAAGGTTGCCCAAATGCGCTGGCAACTAAGCGATGAACCGTATACGGGTTTTGAAATGACTGATAAAAAGGACAAAGCCAAAATTGCGTTCAGCATAACCGAAGCTGATAAGAACCAACTGGTGATGCTCATGGAAAACGATGGGCAAAAAGTTGCTATGGTGCGCAAAGTTGAACCCGCTAAAACGCAGTCCTCGCAAAACGGTGCAAGCGGTTCGGGTGAAAAAAAACCGACAATTACCAAAACAGGCCGCACAAAAACCATTTTAAATTACAATTGCGAAGAGTGGATATCAACCGATGAAAAAGGTGAAAAAACCGAGATGTGGGTGACAAAAGATATAGCTGTTGACCTTTCACAAACCTGGGCCATGTATGCAAAAAACGATAAACAAATGGCGCAAAGCATGGGCAGCACCGAATACCCCCAGGGTTTTATGATGGAGATGACGCATTACGACACCGATGGTGAAAAGTTTGTGATGGTTACCCTTGAAGTAAATTTAAATGCACCGAAAACGGTTGATACAGCCGGGTACGTGGTTTACTAGTAGACTTTGAAGACGCTGAACACAAGACACGGGATAGTTAGCATACATAGTTGGAAGAATAAGAAGCCTGGATGAAAAACATCCGGGCTTTTTTTTTAATAGATGTGAGTATTGGGATGTGCGGTATGAGACCAGTTGTGCCATACTTTTTTTACGGCTCCTGGTTGAGGCATATACCACGTAAGCCCGTAAGCGTTGCATGAACGCAGTTTTAAACGCGACACCAGGAGCGCTTTACAACTGCTGTGAATGCCGTTGAAGGGCGCGGAGTATGGCCGAAAACAGGTAATAAAAATTGTTTTTACAACTTAACAGCCGCCATAAACAAAAAAAATCCCGATCAATTGACCGGGATTAAAAATCATACTTCTAAAATCGTAAATCAAAATATTTTAATGGTGTACGCCTTCTTCGTGTCCATGTCCGCCATGTTCATCGTGCATTTCGGTTTTTGCACCGGGCTTTTCACATTTATCGCCACAGCAGTTGTCATAAGAACAGCAGTTGCGTGTTACAAAAATCAATAAAAATAAAAGTGCTGCCGGCCATATCAGGCGAAACAAACTGAAGCCGCTTAAATCGTCAACGTGGTGGTGGTCATCATGATTATCGTGTCCCATAATTGTTTTGTTTGTTTACGAAAGTAACAAAATTTTTTAACCGTCAATGGAATGTACATCTTTGGGTTTCCATACCCTAAGGTAAAAACCAAGACCAAAAGAACCCCGCACTTCACTGAGCGAAGCAACCGAATAATTGTCTGAAAACCAGCCTGTATTGTACCTCGTTTCCAAAAACAAATAAAAAAATTTGCTGGCATAATAATTAATGCCCATGTTGAAAGAAAAACAGGCCGCCACCGTTTTTTTAGGTGGTTCAAGCGGGCTTGCTCCGTCAAGGCTTTGAATTTGCAGGTACTGCCGCTGACCAAAAACCAAACCGGGTTGAATGCCTGCAAACCAATCCAGTTTGCTTTTTAAAAAATGGTATTCGGCACCGGTGAACATGTTGTGTTGAAAAGCAAACGGTTCAACAGGATCGTTTTTGGTACTGCTGTTAAGGAAATAATAAATATCACCCCGTACCGCTATGCGGTTGTCAAGCTGATAGCCCAGGTAACCATGCAGGAAATAGTTCATGGATTTAAAGGCCGTATTGTAACCGGTACTTAAGGTGGCGGTAGCACTCAAAATGCCTTTGTAATTAAAGGATTCGGGAACAAGTATAGTAGTTGGCTCTTGCTGCGCACCTGCCAACTGCGTACTAACAATCAGCAGCGTTGTATAAATTATCTTTCGCCCCATAACTGACCAATTCTAAAATTAAGGCTCAGGGTTGTTAACATATGCCCCTCAAACGTTAGTTTGTTGTTGGTGTCGGTTTGTTCAACGTGCAACACTTCCGTACCATTTTCACTTTCCAGTTCGGCATGAATGTCATTACCCAAATGCAGCATGTACTGGGTTGAAAGTGAAAGGTTGAAACGTTGCCCGATATAGTAATGGCAACCTATGCCGGCTTGTGCGGCCGAACTCCAACGCGATTTGTATTCCTGGCCCGGTTCGGTCAACGTACGGTAAACGTTTACCCGGGTATAGTCAAAACAATGACCGGCAATAATATAGGGGTCCAGTTTTTTGGGTTCGTTCAAAAGGTAAAACATTACGCTCCAGCCAATGTGCGCATCGGTACGTTTGCCTTTGGCGTACAAATCGGTTTGAATATAGTCAGCAAACCATTCGGTATTGAGTTGTTTGCCCAACATAATCCTGAACTGTCCGCCTGTTCCAAACCCTGCTGTATTGTTGTTACCGAACAAACTAACGGTATTGCGCATACCCAGTTCAAAACTCCCTGCGGTACGCGTGTATTGCGCCTGTGCACAAAGTGTTGTGAACAGCGCTACAGATAATGCAATTTTTTTAACCATAATATGTCTAGAACGTTAGCGCGGGTTAAAGTTAGCCGAAATTACGTGAATAAAAGAGATTTATGGATGTAATTAAATTTTTATTGTTTAAAACCTTGATGCCCCTGTTTTTGAACGGTTGAAATAAAAGGTACTTTAATAACCCATAGTATGGAGCGAAAATATATCCAGATAGTTCGCCTGACCTTGGTTATGTTATACCTGGTAATTCTTGCCGGGAGCGTGGTGCGTATGACGGGTTCGGGGATGGGATGCCCCGACTGGCCTAAATGTTTCGGGAAATGGATACCTCCTTCCAGCGAAGACCAATTACCAAAAGATTATCAAAAAACATATGCAGAGAAAGGAATAAAAAAAACCGAGCGGTTTGCGTCACTTATTGAAAAGTTTGGTTTCAAAGAAGTGGCAAATGAATTACGAAAAGAAGCTAAACACAGGAAACCCGAGAAATTCAATGCCGCAAAAACATGGACCGAATATGTAAACCGGTTAATTGGAGCATTGGCCGGTTTATTTGTTTTAATAAGTACGTTATTTGCCGTACGGTTTTACAAGACCAATTCAAACTGGTTCTGGCTTTCACTGCTTAATCTTGTACTTATTGTTATTACGGCATGGTTTGGCGCCATTGTTGTTGCAACCAATTTAATGCCCTGGATTATTACGGTACACATGATGCTGGCTGTTGTGCTTGTCATGAACCAGGTGAATTTAATTACCAAAGTTGTACGCCCCCGTTTCAGAATTAACGTCAGCCGCGGATTCAGATTCCTGTTGTTTCTGTCCGTCCTTCTTACACTCACACAAATTGTTTTTGGTACACAGGTGAGGCAACAGGTTGACGTTTTTTCTGAAAACATGGGGGAAGCATACAGGGACAACTGGATTTATTGGGTCATGAATAACGGAAGTACGTTTATTGTGCACCGTATGCTTTCCATTGCGTTAATGCTTTTGACATTGCTGTTAATGTATGTAAGCGGGCGAAACCGTTACGGAACTCCACTGTTGAACTTCGTATTTTTATTCATGCTGGTTGAAGTTGCATTGGGCGTTACATTGAACTATGCCGGAATGCCGCAGTTTGCCCAGCCTTTACATTTGCTGGTGGGAACCATTATTGTGGGCATGCAGGTGTATATTTATAAGCGCACGCAGTCGCGGTAGTCAATTATCAATTCGTATCTTTCTCCACGCAGCGATTAAAATCTATCGACATCAGGTGGCCTGATAATCAAATTCACTTAATCTGTGTTATACTGGTTCTGTTCTTTATCAAAATAAATCATGCCCATAAGCGTTATCAGCGTGCTAAAAGAAAAAAAGATACAAAAAAAAGCGTCCCGGGAGAAGCAATAACCCGGGACGCAGAAGCAAACCAACATGCGTTAACCTTCATTTCAGGTTACCAACAAAGCAACTAAGAGGAAGAAACCCATCACACTTAGCGCGTAAACTAAACTCTTATCCATAACTCTTTTTATTAAGTATTATTAATTTTCCGCCTGAGGCGGATCAACCTTTGGTTGACAATTGTTGTTATATATACGCTGCATGCATACTAAATGTTGTAGGACTACATCCTTGTTTAGCCATAGTTCGTCCTAAAAATGACCGTTGCTTTTACACAATTAACCGTTACCTTTGTAAAACGTACCGTAACAACAATGCTTAAAATAACTCCCACACTTGACGGAAGCAATACATTAACGGATGAAATTCGCCAGGAAACGTATCATTCGGTTAAAGGCGCTGTCCAGGAAAGCATGCATGTATTTATTCAAAACGGGTTAAAAGCGATGGCCCCGGGAAAAAAAACGGTTGCGGTTTTTGAAATGGGTTTCGGCACGGGGCTAAACGCCTTATTAAGCTGTGTTCACAAACCGTCCGACATGTTTTTATCCTATTATAGCGTTGAAGCATTTCCGGTTAATGTTAATTTGTTGAAACAATTAAAATACGAAGGCCTGTCGGCCGAAAAGGAGTTGTATGCCGCAATTGTAGAAGCGCCATTTGGTGTCTGGAAAAACATTTCAGCGCAATTTTTATTGCGCAAAGAGGAAACGTCATTTATACAGGCTGCATTACCCGCCAATCTTTTCGATCTTATTTATTATGATGCCTTTGGTCCGAAAGTGCAGCCTGAGTTGTGGACCCTTGAATGCATGGTCAAATGCTACAATATGTTGTTGCCAGGCGGCATGCTGGTTACCTATTGTGCACAAGGAGAATTTAAACGTAACCTGAAACAGGCCGGATTTACAATTGAAGAACTTCCCGGCCCACCGGGCAAACGTGAAATGACCAGGGCAGGAAAAATTTAATATTTAAGATTCAGTCAATTACACAAATGTTGAAGTTTAAATCTTAAATATTAAATTTTATATATCTTTGTTCCCATGAAAGTAATGATTGCAATTAAACACCACCACCATGTGCCTTTAAGGTAAATGGAGATGGTGTACAATATAGTTATGTAAAAAGCCCTCCATTGCGAGGGTTTTTTTTTGGACCGTATGCACACATTTGAACACAGGTTTCGCAGGTTTTCACAAATGCAAAAATAATTAGTGAGAACCTGCGTAATCTGATTAAATCAGTGGAAAAAAAATGATAATAATGTATGGAAAAACTAAAAATGGCCATTCAAAAATCGGGGCGTTTGCACGATGACTCGGTTGAACTGCTTAAACAGTGTGGCATGTCGTTTTCAGCCGTGGGCAATAAACTTATTGCCTCGGTAAGCAATTTCCCGTTGGAAATTTTATTCCTCCGCGATGATGATATTCCGCAATATGTACAGGACGGTGTAGCCGATGTTGGCATATTGGGTGAAAACGTGGTGGTGGAAAAGTCAAAACAGGTTCATATAACCGAACACCTTGGCTTTGGCAAATGCCGGTTAAGTATTGCGGTGCCACGTGCAGTCGAGTACGGGGGCGTATCGTTCCTTGAGAGAAAACGCATAGCCACTTCGTACCCGAAGTTACTTACGCAATTTTTGCAAAAAAATAATGTCAACGCAACCATTGAAGAAATAAGCGGCTCGGTGGAAATAGCCACAGGTATAGGCTTGGCCGATGCTGTTTGCGATATTGTTAGTTCAGGCAGCACCTTATTAATCAATGGCCTGAAAGAAACCGAACTCGTATTTAATTCCGAAGCGGTTTTAATAAGCGGAAATTTATCGGAACCGAAAAAAGAGATGTTGAATAAATTATTGTTCCGCATACAGGCGGTTAATAAGGCAAAAAAATACAAGTATGTTTTATTGAATATTCCAACGGCTAAAATTGAAGCTGTTAAAAATGTGCTACCGGGAATGAAAAGCCCGACTATATTGCCATTGGCCCTTGAAGGTTGGAGTTCACTGCACTCAGTCATAAGCGAGGATGATTTTTGGACGATTATTGACAACTTAAAGGATTGTGGGGCCGAAGGAATTCTTATTGTGCCTATTGAAAAAATGGTACTTTAGAAGCAGGCGTGCTTTGTTTATCCGTTATGTAATGATGAGACAGTACCATGAATAACAAACAACAAACCAAACAACAGGATTCAGGAAGAATAGATGACTCAGTATGGAATACGCAACACAATGCGCAAAAAATAACATTTAGATCCGCACCCAATCATGCTTACCCGTACCAACCAACAACCAATAACTGACAACTGACATGCAGGTATACATTAACCCCGATAAAAAAGAATGGCCAAAAATTTTATCAAGGCCCGCGCTGGATTTGCAGCAACTTGATAAAACAGTGACCATTGTGTTTGACGAAGTGAAATCGTTGGGCGACCGCGCTGTGAAAAAAAACACGAAACAATTTGATAAAGTTGAAGTGAACGAACTTCGTGTTAGTGTTGCTGAATTTGAAGAAGCAGAAAGGGTTGTGCCCAAAAACCTTAAAAACGCTATTGATATAGCCAAAAATAACATTGA
>DASPJQ010000485.1:0-3646 GCA_035628535.1 Flavobacteriales bacterium
GTAGTGAAGACTGGGAATTATGGTTCAGGGTTTTGGCCAATTACGGCATTAAAACTGACAACCGGATAAGTGCTCGCATGTTCAACCACAATGACCGCAGTGTTATGGCCGAGGCGCAGCAAATAAAACTTGTGCAACGAAAAGAACTTGCCTTAAAATATGCTTTTGAGGACGAAGCCGTAAAGCGTAATTTTGGGAAATGGTACAAAACAATTGATGCCTTTGGCGAAAGTTATATTGCGCTTCACCTGGTATTAATTGGGAACAATAAACTTGGTATAAAACACCTGAAAAAATTCGTAAGGGGATATCCAATGGGTATTTTTACCAGGCGTTTCCTGGTTATTGTAAAATGCATTATTTTCAACCTATTTAAATCAAGGGCTTAATTGTGTGCGGCATAGCAGGATATTTTTCGTATAAAGGTGCGTTTAAGGATGGTGAACTTGAACAAATGACCAATGCCCTTGCCAGCAGGGGACCCGATGCGGTTGGATATTTCAAAGACGAAATTGCCGGGATGGGTCACAGGCGGCTGAGCATAATTGATCTTTCGGAAAATGCCAACCAACCCATGTACAGCCATGACAACCGTTTTGTTATGGTTTATAATGGTGAGATTTATAATTACCGTGAAATTGCCGCTGAGCTCAGGCAGAAATTTAAATGTGAATTCAAAACGTCCTCCGATTCGGAAGTTATACTGGAAGCCTATGCACGGTACGGTCCCGAATTTGTGATGAAATTAAACGGCATGTTTGCCATTGCAATTTATGACCGCAACCAGCAGGAACTTTTTCTTTGCCGTGACAGGATTGGTATAAAGCCGTTGCATTATTTCTGGGACGGTGAAAATTTTGCATTTGCTTCGGAAATAAAATCCCTTATAAAAGCGTCTTTCATCCCCCTTGAAGTGAATAGAAATGCGATTTATAAGTTTTTACACCTTGGGTTTATTCCCGCACCACAATGCATTTATAAATCCATAAAAAAACTACAGTCGGGAACGTGGATTAAAATCTCAAAAAATACGTTATACCAGCATCAATTCTGGCAACTTAACCAGCAAATTGGCAAGAATGTAATACGCAAGGAAAAAGAGGCGCTGATAAAACTCAGCGATTTACTGATGAGCTCGGTGCAATACCAGATCAAGAGCGATGTGCCCTTTGGCGTTTTTTTGAGTGGTGGAATTGATTCAAGCCTGGTTACTGCAAATGCCGTAACCCTTTCGGGGGTACAGGTAAATACGTTCTCAATAGGATTTGAAGAAAACCGGTACAATGAGTCGGCTTATGCAAAAGCCATTGCATCATACCTGGGCACACATCACCATGAATTTATTGTATCCTATAAAAATGCACTCGATCTGATTGATACAATATTTGAAGCATACAGTGAGCCCTTTGCCGATTCTTCGTCAATACCAACCATGCTGGTGTCAAAACTCGCAAGGCAGCATGTAACCGTTACCCTTTCAGGTGAAGGAGGCGATGAATTATTTTTAGGGTACGGGGCATACCTGTGGGCAAAACGCCTGAACAACCCGTTGGTTTATTCTTTCAGGAATAGAATTGCAAAAATACTTGAAAAATCCTCGCGGTATAACAGGCATGCCATGTATTTTCGCTACCCTTCAAAAAATTTGATGTACAGCCATATACTTTCACAGGAGCAAAATTATTTTGCATTGGCCGAGCTGCCGAACTTACTTACCAGCGAATTCAGGGAGTCAGAGAGGGCAACGTCAACCGAGAGCCTTGACCATTTTGGCATTGAAATCAATCACCTGAACCGCGAGCTTACGCCAATTGAAAAACAGGCTGTTTTTGACCTGAATTTTTATTTGCCTGATGATTTGCTGGCAAAAGTAGACCGCGCAAGTATGCATTTTTCACTTGAAACAAGAGTGCCGTACCTTGACCACCGCATCATTGAATTTGCCCTTAACCTTGATCCAAAATTAAAATTAAAGGGGAACACCACCAAATACCTGCTTAAAGAAATTTTATACCAATACGTTCCCAGAAAATTTTTTAACCGGCCGAAACAGGGCTTTGCCATTCCCCTTGAAAAATGGCTGGGTAAAGAACTCAGGTTTTTAATGGAGGATTATCTTTCTGAAAAAATAATTACCAAATACAATTACGTAAACTTTGAAGAAGTAAATAAACTGAAAAAAGAATTTCTTGACGGAAAGCATTATTTATATAACCGCATATGGTTAATTATTATTTTACATAAGTGGCTTGAAAAAAATGAGCCCCACTTCAGATAACAGCGGTTTGTTTTTGTTTTTTCACGTAACGCATTTTGATGCGATTTCTACGCTCATCGTAAAAATGCTTGAGTACGAACAAGCTTGAAACGTAAAAGGGAATGCAGGGAATTTTTAACCGAACAAGCGAGCCGAAATTAGATGTTGCAATACCAACCGAAAAAGCAAAAAAGAGGGAAAATAAAACCGAAAAAAGCAGCAACGGGTTTTTACCAATTAACGTGAAAAACCCAAAAAACTTCAACCTGAACAGCAGGAACACGGTCAACAGCATTATATAGGTATTTTCAATGGCTGACAGCAACATTACCGGATTACGCACTTCCCACAGAAAAGGCCCGAACAACGCATAAGCAATAGCGAGATGCGCCTTCCCGAGCATACTGCCTATGGTAGCATCAAATTCACCTATATCAAAACTGTTGCCTCCATAGTATTCCTGTTTTTGGTCGAGGTTAACCACAACCGCCCTTTCCAGAACATTATCAATGGCATAATGGCCCAGGAAATCGCCCATTTGAGAAAGTGCCAAAAAACTTGCGCCAATTCCAAATGTAATAAGCATGGGGGCCGCAACAACGCGCATAAACCGGTTGCGTATGCGGGCAATCCTTTCGTTGGAAAGCCAGATTAATGAGCCTGGCAAAAGAGCAAATAAAATATAAGGTTTAATAGCAATTAAAAGAAATGCACTGATAAAAATGCAGATTGCCCCTGATACTTTATATCGCTTTTGAATAAAAAACAAATAAAAATGATACGTATACCACCCAACAGCCGAAAGCGTAATGGTGTCTTTTAACAAACCCGATCCCCAAAAAACCACTGAAGGAATAAACAAAATAGCAATGGCCAGCTGACGTTGTATTTGCGGAAAATGATAATTAAATAAAAGGAAGAGCCTCCATAAACCTGAATAACAAAACCAGGCCAAAAGCAAGGCTGCGGGAACAAATGTTTTACAACTTAACAGAATTATGGGTGTTATAAGGCGGGAAACAAAAAACGCGTGTTTATCGAGCCAATAAAGCGGAAAACCGGTATCAGGGTCAAAATTACTATATGCTTCCCAACTGTTATCACCCATCATGATATCGATAAATACAATGGGGTCCTTGAATAACATGTTGGAAATGGCCTCTGAGGTTGTAAAATAGTTTATGGTATCGCCCCCGGAATAATAAAACTGGTAAATAATGCAAACACCAATTGCCCCCAAAAGTTTTACAAAAAGTCCTTTGGTGTAGTATTTATAGGCAGGATTTTTATGAATATGCTTTTCCTGGTGGGCACTTGCCAAAAAATAAATAATGATCAGGTAGATTGGGGAAAGTAATAGATCAAAATAGTTAGTTATCATTTTACTAA
>DASPJQ010000486.1:0-4011 GCA_035628535.1 Flavobacteriales bacterium
GACCTGGGGTTATCACAATTCCAGTAACCGAATTTACTTACCTGGAACGCCCGTGTTACCATTTGCTGGGTGGAATTCATAAACCTGTCGGTTGATGCCGTGGTTGTATTCATGACCTGCAGGTTTTCATTGTAGATGCGGTGGTTTTCAGCCGCCAGTTTTTCCCATTGTGCCAGTTTTTCTTTTTCCTTCGCAATTTTTTGTTTTTCTTCTTTTACCCGCGAGTCGAATTTATTCTGGTATTCTTTATATTTTTTGCTGTATTGCTCCTGGGCCAGTTTTAAATCCTTACCTTCAAGCACCGGCATAACGTCAAATACTTTTTTTACGTTACCACGTGTGAGTGTCATTTCGTACCTCGACCCGGCTACAACTTGTTTTAAAGCAATGTCTTCCCATTCGGTATTGAACATTTGCGCATTGAAAACACGGTTTTTGTCAATAACCTCAAAGCGGGTATTACCATATGTTTTCAACTCGGGGAATTCATTTTCCAACACATCAAGCGTAAATGTAAACGCTTTGGGATCGGCTGCAACCGGTTTAGCTGGTAAAAAAGAAGCAAGTTCCTTCCTGATTTTAACCGTGTCCACTTTCATTTTTGCGATTTCTTCTTTGGTATGTGGCGGTTTGCCCGGATTCACAGGCTTACTGTTTTTATCAGGTTTATTTTCGGCAATGGTCTTGTCAACGCCTTCAAAGCCCCAGTTCCGTTTATTGGTATCTAAAAAATATACATTGTATTCACCATCGGTACAGTCGCTTTTCATTTTAATATCAATAGGCTTTTCGGGAGCAATAAATACCGGTTTGCCGTTTTGATGGGCCGTAATTTCAATCATGCCAGCCGATTTCAAATGCCAGTCAACCCCGGCCGAATCGTACTTCATGGGAATACCGCTTGCAAAAATTTCCACAGGGTTATGGAATTCGCGGTAGCGTATAACTACATTACCACTTACGTTGCTTCCATCCTGGTTTTTAAGGGAATTTGCCTTGTACACGAGAACCGACCCGGTTTCATACATCAACACGGTATCGCGTCCTGCATTTACCGTAAAATTGACCGCAGGCACGTCAAGCACGGGTGCCGGACTTTTGACACAGGGGGTTTCATCATGATAAGGGGCCGGGCTGGTAACCGTTTTGGCAAGCTGCTTATCGTCATTGTTTTTGTTAGGACCAGTAGCAAAAAACAGGATAGTTCCGGTTGCCGCCACGGTTACTGTTGCCAGACCGGCTTTGAACCAACCGGTTTTATAAAATTTGACCGGTATATTCTTGTATTGCTCAAGAACTTTACTAAAATTTTTATGGGCTTGAATTTCTCCAGGGGTAAGGGGTGTGCGGTCGGTAAAGAATTTAAAATTTTCCATTTTATCGTAGAATTTTTTCCATCAGGGATTTTCTTAATTTTTCAATTATGCGGTGCGCCCTTACCTTTGCATTGGTTTCCGTTATGTCAAGGATTTCCGCAATTTCCCTGAACTGGCGCTTTTCAAAATATTTCATTTCTATTATTTGCATCTCATCTTCACTTAAAGTCTTCAGTTCTTTTAATATTAATTGTATGTGTTCTTCCTTCAAACTGTCATCGGTCTCATGCAAAATGTTTACAAGACCTGTTTTATCAATGCTTACTGCCCGCTCATGCGGTTTTTGACGGTGATGGTCTATTACCTCATTGCGTGCTATGCGGTATAACCATGACGAAAAAGGCAAACCCTTGAACGTATAGTTTTTCAAATTCTGCATGGCTTTCAAAAACACATGCGCTGTTATATCATAAGCTGTTTCCTTGTCTGAACATCGCTGGTACACGAAGCGCAGGATTGGCTCATAATATTTTTCGTACAAGGGGCTGAACGCTGCAGGGTTTTGCTTTGCCCTCTCCACCAGCTGATGTTCATTTAAATTTGCCTGTACGTTGTTTATGTGTGCGGTTGCTTGCTGCATTTGGTTCGCATTTATAACTGATTACACACAAAAGGTTACAACGCTTGCAGCCCGTTTTTAACAGTCAGGTTCGTTTTTTTATAATAAAAACCTGATATTAAAGCATTTAAATCATTTTCAACGCGTGAAAAAAACTACATTTTATGAACATTTTTTTTATCGGATGAGGCTTTTCTTAGGTGCATTAAAGAAGTAGGCAGCGGCAGGATGCGAAACCGGTACAGACTACCATTTTTTGAGCAGGCAAAAACTGCCTTCATCAATTTGAAGGAATCTTCCGAAAAAATTTACGCATCCCATTACGCGTCTTGCATATTGACTTATTAACTATTAACGAATAACAATTATCCATATGCTTGAATTAATAGCGAAAGAGACCGGATTGAACCCAAAATATGTTTCAAATGTAATCACTTTATTGGAGGAAGGGGCAACAATACCATTTATTGCGCGATACAGGAAAGAAATGACAGGCGAGATGGACGAGGTACAAATTGCCCAGGTGCAAATGACCAAAACCAAGCACGATATGATTGCGCGCAGGAAAGAAACCATGCTCAAGACCATTGAAGACCAAGGCGCGCTTACACCCGAATTGAAAGCTAAAATTGAATCAACGTATGATCTGGTAGCGTTAGACGATATTTATTTACCCTATAAACCCAAACGTAAAACCCGTGCAACCGATGCAAAAGAAAAGGGACTGGAACCGCTGGCAAAAATTATTTTGTTGCAACAGGAGCGCAACCTTGACGACCGCACAAACGAATTTATAAATGAAAAAGTAAAAAACGCAGAAGAAGCATTGAAAGGCGCCCGTGACATTATTGCCGAATGGATAAATGAAAACGAACAGGTACGTACCCGCATACGGAACATGTTTTCACGCGAAGCGGTTGTGCGAAGTGCCGTTGTGCGAACAAAAGAAGAAGAAGGCATCAAATACAAGGATTATTATGAATGGCAGGAACCGTTGCAACGCGCCCCAAGCCACCGCATACTGGCATTACTGCGTGGAGAAGACGAAGGTTTTTTGCGCGTATACATTGAAATTGATCCTGAAAAAGCACACGATGCCATTTCAGGCATTATGGTTAAAAGCAACAATGCCTGCAGCCGCCAGATGGAACAGGCCATTGAAGAAAGCTACCGTAGGTTGATTCAACCTTCAATGGAAACCGAATTCAGAAATGCTGCCAAAGATAAAGCCGATGTGGAAGCCATTCGGGTGTTTGCCGAAAATTTACGGCAATTGTTACTGGCCGCACCGCTGGGGCAGAAAAAAATACTGGCCATTGACCCGGGATTCAGAACAGGATGCAAAGTGGTTTGCCTTGACGCACAGGGTAACTTATTGCACAACGAAACTATATATCCTCACCCACCGCAAAACGAACAGGCCATGGCCATGAAAAAAATTACCAGCCTGGTAGAATCGTACGATATTGACGCAATAGCCATTGGTAATGGGACAGCCGGCAGGGAAACCGAACAATTTATTTCACGCATGAAATTCAGCCACGATGTAAAAGTATTTGTGGTGAACGAGGCAGGGGCCTCCATATACTCGGCAAGCAGTGTGGCGCGCGAAGAATTTCCCGATTACGATGTAACGGTTCGCGGGAGTGTTTCGATCGGGCGCAGGTTAATGGACCCACTTGCCGAATTGGTTAAAATTGATCCGAAATCAATTGGGGTAGGCCAATACCAGCATGACGTGGATCAAACGTTGCTAAAACAAGAGCTTGACCGCGTGGTAGAGAGTTGTGTAAATGCCGTAGGCGTTGAATTGAACACCGCAAGCAAACATTTACTGGCCTACGTTTCAGGTTTGGGTGAAAGCATTGCCGAAAAAATTGTGCAGTACAGGAAAGAAAATGGCCCGTTCAGAACACGCGAAGCACTTAAAAAAGTACCGCGCCTGGGCGAAAAAGCCTTTGAACAATGTGCAGGCTTTTTACGAATTGCCGACAGCCCCAACCCGTTAGACAATAGCGCGGTGCACCCCGAAGCGTACGGGCTGGTTGAAAAAATGGCCAGGTCAATTGGCACAAC
>DASPJQ010000487.1:0-1598 GCA_035628535.1 Flavobacteriales bacterium
TTACTCCGCCCGAAGATGCTGAGCGCAACAAAAACATTTTGCAGTCGCGCAAAGAAAATTATGATGGAGGTATGCGTCCCACCAAAGTTGACAGGCGTAAACTGGATAAATGGATTGATGGGTTGTATGGGCTGACGAAGGAAAAAAACAAATAAGAAACAGGAAAATCAGAAATACTGAAACTTAAGCTATTTTGGAAAGAGTAGCCGGTCACAACCTTACTACTCACAAAGTGATCCTTTGACCAATTTAACGCGTTAAGCTATTCTGTACACTATGTGGCAAAAAAAGTATGCACGTTGCGGGATTTCCCTTTTTCATGCTTTTGCGTGCCTACTTATCCGGAAAAATCTTCCCGGGATTCAATATCCCGTTCGGGTCAAATAAATTTTTAATCCCTTTCATCAAATCAAGCGAAACCTTATCGAAAACAATGGGCATATAATTTTTTTGCACGAACCCAATGCCGTGTTCACCCGAGAGTGTGCCTCCCAACTTTTTTGTCAGTTCAAAAATCTCCACAATACCTTTTGGCAATTCATTCTTCCACACACCATCGCTCAAATCACCCTTAATAATGTTGATGTGCAGGTTTCCATCGCCTGCATGGCCGTAACAAACACTTTTGAATCCGTATTTAGCGCCAATGGATTTTACACCTTCCAGCAAAACCGGCAACGCGTAACGCGGCACCACGGTATCTTCTTCCTTGTAAATGCTGTTTGATTTTACCGCCTCTCCCACTCTTCTACGCATGCGCCACAACTGGTCTTTTTGTTCGGCCGTATCGGCAAACAACACTTCATCGCATTCATATTCCTGCAGAATAGCTACAATTTTTTCGGCCAACGGATACAACGGTTCCAATTCAAACCCATCTACCTCAATAAGCAAATGCGCCATGTGGTGCGGTTCCACTTTTATATTGATACCATCAACATATTTCAAGGTCCAGTCAATGGCATCACGTTCCATGAATTCCATGGCCGAAGGCGTAATGCCTTCACGAAAAACAGCGCTCACCGCCTTGCAGGCATTTACCGCGCTTTTAAACGGCACCAGCATCAGTACATTTTGTGAAGGATACGGAATGAGCTTCAGCACAATTTTGGTAATAATGCCCAATGTGCCTTCGCTGCCCACCATTAACTGCGTTAAATTATACCCGGTTGAATTTTTAAGCGTATTGGCACCGGTCCAAGTGATTTCACCGGTTGGCAATACCACTTCAAGGTTCAATACATAATCTTTGGTAACACCATATTTAACCGCCCTTGGCCCGCCCGAATTTTCAGCAATGTTACCGCCAATGAAACAGGAACCGCGGCTGCTGGGATCAACCGGGTAAAACAGTTTTTTTTCAATCACCGCTTCCTGCAATACCTGGGTAATTACCCCGGGCTCAACCGTAACCTGCAGGTTTTTTTCGTCAAGGTGCAGGATTTTATTGAAACGCTCCATTGACAAACCTACACCCCCCTGGACACACAATGCTCCACCGCTTAAACCCGTGCGCGCCCCAATTGGCGTAACGGGTACTTTATGTTTGTTGCAGTAGGTTAAAATTTTTGAAACTTCTTGGGGAATACCCGGTTTTA
>DASPJQ010000488.1:0-3776 GCA_035628535.1 Flavobacteriales bacterium
AAATGCCCCAAGCATACGGCTGTCATTGGTGGCAAACTTATGCGTACCCGTTTGCCGTGCATCACCGCAAAAGAAATAATCCCTGTCAGCATTCAACTGTGTTACCGTTACGCCAAAACCTGCAGCGCCTGCTGTGTCCAGCACATGAATTAAAAACACGGTGTCGCCCTGTACCTCAAAATTACGGTTGCTTAGAAAATACATATCGGGACCGTACAACTGGCTACCGCCTTTTACCGGGCAAAGGTTGCGTATGTTTTGACCGTTAAACTGTATGCCCGTTATCAAATTTGCATTAAGCGACTGATTGTTGTACCCATTGAATTTATTTATTTGCCAAATTATACTCTCATTAAAACCCGTTTGCCAGCTTGAGTCGGGGTATAACAAATTTACCGTGATAAAAAGTTCGTTGTCGGTCAAGCCCAAAATCGGGTAATCGGTCCATAACCCGTTGTTCAGCGGATTCCCAGGAATGGAATATAAATTCCAGGCGCCAGTGGGATCATTGGTTTGCGAAAACCCTACAATAATGCTGCTGGTAGTATCGGTAAACCCGTTTAACACCACAACAATAAATTTGTCCTCATTCGGATCATATAACAATTTCGGGTCAAATTCATCGTGCGGTAAACCCAGTGGGGTTGTAAAGGCTGCAAATGACATGTTGCTGAGCGCTACTGCAGAGGTGCCACTTACATCATAAAAATAAAGCGTGGTATTAACAGCCGAAATGGCCATGCCACTATCAGAAATGCAAAAATCATTGTCGCACGGGGTTGAAAAAGCCCACGGATTACCGTTAAAATTCATACCCATGCCAACATCGGTCAGGCTTTCATTTTGCGGGGTTGACGGAATGTTGCGCAACCGGGCTTTGGGCTCATACGGTTTAACACCGTTTGGAATGCCGCCTGGTTTAGGTTTCTCAATGTTCATCAACTTGGGTGCAAAATCTTCTTTCACATCACGTACTACAACCGTAGCTCTGAGGTTGCAAATAAATTTTTGCGTATGGGCATCAATTTTTTTTGTGTTTTGCGCAAAAGCCACCATTGAAACCAATGTTGCAAAGCAAAGAAGTGCGTATTTCATGTGTTTGAATTTGGTTGTAAATTTAGTGAAAAAAGGGGTAATGTGTGAACGGTCGGCCCCTCTTGCTAGCCGCTGATTATCAGTGTATTTTTCAATTGTCATAGAACTGCCTGACACAGAATACGCAATACGTGTTCCCAAATCAAATCAATCATTTCAAAATTTTGTATTCACAAAAATTCATTTCTTCAATTTTAAATGAATTACCTTTTCGGATTAATGTATACTGAAAGGCACGTACCGTATCCGGAAATTCTTCCAACCAATCATTCTTGCACAGTACAATCTTTCTTTTATTCATGCATTTTTTTGCCAGTTCCGGCTTGCGAACTGCTCCTAATTGGTCACCGGGAGTTGCTGTTATTAAATATGGATTTGCGGACGCAAATACGTATGAATGCCAGTAGTCACCAATAATGCCACAACTGCCTAGTTTGTTGATTATCCTGGTTGCCTTTTCATAGGAAATGCTTTCCCACGTAAATTCTGGTGAAGAAAAGTGAATGGCATTAATGGTTGAAAACAAACTGCAACAAAAAAAAGCCGAAATACCGATATGTTTGAATACGCCTTTTAAACGTACCAACCGAAAGGCAATGAACAGCACCAGCATATAAAAAGGGAAAGTGAAATAGCGTGAATTATATTCATTGGCCTCAACCCAATAAGAAGCTATGCAAATAATAAAAGATACAAAAGCACTGAAAAATAAAAAATACTCAAACAGCGATATTAGTTCAAAACGAATACGGCCCATCAAAAAAGAAACCGGATAAAGAACCAACAAAAACAATATAAAAAGGGCGATAAATGAAGTTGGAATATCCAACATGCGAAATAAAATGGCTTTGCCAACCAATTCAAAGCTATGGTTTAAAGCAGCGCTAATGTGGGATGTTTCAGAAAAAAGCGTTTTGTACTGGACAGGATCAGCGGGATTATTCTTGAAATTATTTATACAAATAAGAATAAACAAGGCCCCCAGCGTAAATGAAATGAGATTGATTGTTGATTTATATTTGTCAAACGTAATTTCCACCTGCAGTTTGTTCTTTTGGATGTTCCAGTTAAACGAAATCAGGAGCATGTAAAGAATAAACAGAGGAATGATAAAAAAAGACAAATCGCTTGCCCAGGCAGATAAAAATAAAAAAAGGCCGGTGAAAAATAAATAAATGGCATTTTTAAGGTATGATGTTTTAGGCATGGAATGCCATTTATCCACAACGAAAACCGCAAGCCCTAAAAAGAAAAACTGAGCGCTATAAGGTTGCCCGATCAGTACATGGGCAAAAAAGAAATTTAGGGGGAAAAACCACATAATGCAAAGTGGAATTTTTATGAAATGGTTGTTTATACGATATGTAATCAGGTAAAAACTACCGGCCAGTAAAGCGTATTGCACTATTGAAACCATTAAAGCCGGTGAAACAGGAATAATTTTTAAGAAAACCGATGCCAATAGCGGCAGCAAGCTTCCCAGGCGGTTTTGTCCCCAGTAATACCAATCGTTGCTGAAATCAAAATCAGCAGCCATAAGCACATGTACCGCCTGATCGGAATTATAATGAATGGTAAATATTGGGGCAAACCAGTAAAAAGAAAATGCCACAATGCATGTGTAAATGGCTCCAATAGCCAAACGGTTTTTTAACTCTTTCATCGTATAAACGGATTAAGAGGTTAAACAATGATTGCATTACTTTACACACGTATTTAAAACGAAAAAAAGAGAGGCTTATTTCGCCATTGCTTCAATAAGATAACCGTTGCTACACTTGTAGCCTATGCATAATGGGTAAGGTAAATTGATCAATTCGCAGGAATCAATAACGTGAAGCCAAAGACCTGCTCAATGTGTTACCAATGTTTTAGCAACGGTGTATACCTACGTGTTATTGATGGCAGTTATTGACACCAGGAGAATGGTTATTAGCATTTCAGTATATCCGTACTGATACACCGACAATTCATCCAAATCCCGCATTCCCCTGCAATCCTCCGCTGTGGTAAAACAGGATTTTTGCATCCCGCTTAATTTTCCCGGTCTTCATCAAATCAAGCAACCCATATAGCGCTTTACCGGTATATACAAGATCAAGCGGCAAATTGTATTTTGCCTCAATCTCCTTTACAAAACCCTTTAATGGATCATTCACCTTTGCATAACCGCCAAAGCCGTATCCATCAACCACCTCAAAATCGTTTTGGTATTCGGCAACGGCCTCTTTGTTGTTCAATATCAAATTCAAATTCGCATTGATCATATCCCGCACACCATCGGCTTTTTTAAAAACACTCATGCATACAATTTTTGTTTGCTGCGGTTTTGACAGAATAAGGCCAGCCGCTGTGGTTCCTGTTCCAACAGCGCACACAATAAAATCATACGTTTGGTCCAGTTCTTTCACAATCTCCATGGCACCCGATATGCCTTTGGGTCCGGCCCCACCCTCGGGAATTATATACGCTGCCGGGTATTCAAGCTTTAACTGATCGTGGTAATTGTAGTTGTTTCGTTCGTTGTATTCATCAATCCCAACGCGAATTAATTGCATCCCATTTTCACGGGCCTGTTTTAGTGTTGGGTTGTTTGCATCAGCATGCCCGCCACGTATTATACCAATGCTTTTCATGCTGCATAATTCGGCTGTTTTGGCCACAGCGGCAATGTGGTTTGA
>DASPJQ010000489.1:0-4333 GCA_035628535.1 Flavobacteriales bacterium
CATTGTTTAATGTTGAGGTTGTAAATGTTGGCGAATTTGTTCCTGCATTTACACCGTTTACCTGCCATTGGTAGGTTGGTGAGCTTCCACCATTGGTGGGCGTTGCGGTAAATGTAACACTGGTCCCTGCGCAAATGCTGTTGTCGGTAACACCGGTTGCAACGCTGGCCGGTGATGAGGCGCCCATGATAACAGCGCTTACCGGTACACGCACGCTGGAGCAGCTCGTGGTAATTTCCCAGTCATAGAAATAATAATAATACGTGCTTAGTCCTGCGCTGTTGCCTGTTATGGAAACTGTGCCGGTAATTTCATAGGGGTAAGCGGCACCAGCATTGTTTCGGTATAAGTTGCAGGTTGCTCCTCCGGCAGTGCCCAATTGCAAATTGGTACCAACCGGTACGCTGAAATTTAAGGCTACAGTGTTTAACCCTACCGCAAGGCTGGGCGTTGTTACCGATTGTAAAACGGTACCTGCGCTGTTGCGCAATTGAATGGTGCGGCTGCCTGTGGTATTGGCGTATACTTTAACCGATACAAGCGTGAACGGCTGTGTTGCTGTAAATTCCAAATAGTGATAGGTTGAACCGGTAAAATATCCACCACCACCCGAATTGGTTGTTTTTCCAACGTATTGCGGACCCGTGCCGGTATTGCTTTCAACATAATACGTAGTGGTTGAAGACACCACCGGGGTTGTATACGTTGTTCCGGTATTTACCAGGGTTCCGCCTGTTGGTTCATCGTACCAATTCAGCGTGCCGCTGCCACTGGCCGATAAATTCAAACTTGCAGGGGTGCAACTGACCGAAGTATCATTTACCGTTGTGGGCGGGGCAGCTACCGTTACATTAATGTAATTCACTTTGATTTCAGCATCAGTACCCATACAGTTAGTTGTTGTAAGCGTTACGGTATAAGTTCCGCTTGCGCTGTATGTATAACTTGGGTTTTGCAGGGTTGACGTGCCACCATCGCCAAAGTCCCAGGCCCAACCCGAAGCGCCACCGGTTAAATCGGTAAAATCAACGGTGCCTGTACAACCGGCCGGTGCTGAGGCGCTGAAATCACTTACAGGGGCCAGCGGTTGCAACGCTACATGTTGCACAACGGTTGACGTATATCCTGAAACGGTAATGCCCGAAATGGTTTGCGAAGCGTACCCGGGAGCACTATAGGTTACATTGTACGTACCAGGTTCAATAACACGGTGGTAATTTCCAACCGGCAATGAACTGTACACGTGTGAAGAATCATAATCGTGACCTGAAATAAAAACTTTCGCTTCAATGGGTTGCCCGGTGCAATTGTCGGTTACAATACCGCGTATACCGTACAGGCTTGCTTCAATGTAGTTAAGTAAACTGCGCACATTGTAATTATAATGATTGATGAGTTGCGCATCGGGTATGAGTTTTACGCTTGAAAGTTCAACGGTCATTTCTTTGCACTTATGCCACCATTGCATATAGTCTTGCCGGCCCCCGTCCACTTCGTACCAGTCAAAACCGTTTGTTACACCGGGAATTGATCCGCTGTACAAATCATCCATGTAGCCTGCCGGGCCGTTAAGCTGTGCGGTGTCGGCATATTTCTGGCATTGGTAAATCCACCAGGTTTCATCGGCATGCGCGGTATTCCACGTATCCCATGGAAAATTGGCCACCTCGGCACCACCGTGAAAATTGGCGGCCATTACAAAGTCATGCGCCTCGGCAAAGTCCATGAATATTTGCGTTTCGGGTTGCCAGGCTTCGCCATCGGGATGTAAGCCGTCTTCAGGGTCAGGAAAATTGCGGTTCAAATCAATGCCATTGGCGTTGTAGCGTATGGCACCGCTTACTGTGAGGTCGCCAGCATCGTAAGTGCCATCAGGGTTAGCCAGCGGGTTGATCCATATTTCAATGCTGTTTACCATGTTTGTTACCCGCGCATTGGTACCGTAATTGGTAAGCAGGTAATCAATCAGGCTAAGCATCATCGGGTACCCTGCAGCCTCATCGCCATGCATGGTTGAAGTATAAAGGAATTCAGGTTCATCCTCATCAACACCCGGATTATCGCTGATGCGCAAGGCAACAATTTTACGTCCGCTGGGCAAGGTGCCCAGGTCATGGTAAGTACACAGCAAGGGATAATCAACGGCAAATTGCTGCATCATTGCAATATAGGCCGGGTAAGTTGGATAGGCGCCAACAGCTGCGCGCAGTTCCTCAATGCCTCCGCGTATCATTTTAATGTCAGTAGCAGGCTGGCCTGGTTTGGGCAGTACTGTATATGCACGGTTGTGCTGTAAAAATGCCAGGAACCCTTTTTTGTTGGCATAGGCTTTTACTGTGTTGCCGCCATCATATCCGTGATCAATGGAAATGATTTTGGTAAATGTGTTTAATTCGTTTTTATCAGCTATTGAAAAACTGAAATAAATTTCCTTGGCGTCCTTAAACAAATCATCGGCTAGTTTAATTTGTTGTTTGGTTTGCGTGTGTGCAGTTTGTATGACAATGAGTAAGCAACTTAATACGAACAGTAACGATTTAATCATATTCCTGGGTTTTTAGGTGTAAAATTTACACTAAAAAACGGTAGGGCGTGTGAATTTTTCGGCCAAATGCCCAAATCAGCGATAAAAAATGCCTGGCCGGTTGTAAGACCTTGTTTTTGTGCCAGTAGTGAACGTGTAAAACCGGCAGTAACGTTGTAGCCGATTGTTTGCCAGCTAATTGCAAGTTATTTTTAAGAAAAATTGGGTGTTTTTGATGCTAAAACCCTTGTCATTACCGGCTTTTTTGCGTTAAACAGTTCTATAAAATAAGATTAAAACGATAGGCTGCGCATTTTGTATAAAAATAATTTATGAGCTTTTTAATTGTTGATTTATTAAACTTAACTTGATTGAGAAAACGCGCGTTTTTTTGTTTCTTGAACAAGCGTTTTAAGTGACAAAATGCACCAGAAAACGGAGGAAAAAAAAGATTGTTAATAAACAGGAGATGAATTTTTGAAGTTGGCCACGAAGAGTCAAACCCCTTGGAAAATAAGGCTTTTTGTTATTCACAAAAGTGAATTAATTGAAAATGAAGAGTAGCTAAAAACATGTTGAAAAGATAAATCCATTGTGAATTAAAACAAGAGCCTGCGTGGAAGTTTTTTTCAATTTTTGTGTTCCCTTAAAACGTAAACGGTGCAATACCTGTTTGCGGGGAAAGCAAAAAATTTGTGGGGTTGAATTAAATGAAGTAAGAAAGAACAGCGCTTTCAGTAAGGAATAATACGCAATAAACGATTTAATATAAATGGAAAACAACGAACCAATACTGACCGAAAACAAAGACCGATTTGTTTTATTTCCCATTCAGCACAACGACATATGGTCGTTCTATAAAAAGGCCGAAGCCAGTTTCTGGACTGCCGAGGAAATTGACCTGGGTGCCGATTTATGGGATTGGGAAAACAAGCTGAACGATGACGAGCGTCATTTTATAAAGCACGTATTGGCGTTTTTTGCGGCCAGTGATGGCATTGTTAATGAAAACCTTGCTGAGAATTTCGTTCGCCAGGTACAATATACCGAGGCAAAATTCTTTTACGGTTTTCAAATTACCATTGAGAACATACACAGCGAAACCTATTCGTTGTTAATTGACACGTATATAAAAGATCCTGTTGAGAAGGACAAATTGTTTCATGCCATTGACACGCTTGATTGCGTAAAGAAAAAAGCGAACTGGGCACTGAACTGGATCAGTAAAGGGAATTTTGCCGAAACATTGGTGGCATTTGCTGCCGTTGAAGGTATTTTCTTCAGCGGAAGTTTTTGTTCCATTTTCTGGTTGAAAAAGCGCGGCCTTATGCCGGGCCTTACATTCTCCAATGAGTTAATTTCACGTGACGAGGGGTTGCATTGTGATTTTGCCTGTTTATTGTATACGCAACATTTGCGTTACAAACTCCCGGTTGAAACGGTAACAAAAATCATTACCGAAGCTGTGGCCATTGAAAAAGAATTTGTGTGTGATGCACTGCCCGTTAAACTCATTGGCATGAATGCTGATTTAATGAGTCAGTATATTGAATTTGTGGCTGACCGCTTGCTGGCCGAGCTGGGCTGCCCTAAAGTTTATAATGTATCAAATCCGTTTGACTTTATGGACATGATTAACCTGCAGGGCAAAACCAACTTTTTTGAGAAAAGAGTGGGTGAGTACCAGAAAGCCGGGGTTATGGGTAAGAAGGAAGAACAGGAGTTTAAACTGGATGCAGACTTTTAACAACAACTTTGTTAATTGTTTTTGCCGGCCCGCTTTATTTTTCACAAACACTTATTTAAATT
>DASPJQ010000490.1:0-1311 GCA_035628535.1 Flavobacteriales bacterium
TCCTTTGCAGGAAGGGCATACCTTATAATTCATAAAGCTATTGGCCCAACGTTGTATCTGCGCGCTCGGGCTTTCCTGGCTTTGCCTTATCACAAAATTGACCACACCCTCAAAGTCATTCACATAATCAAAAATACCGGGTGATGTTTCAACCTTTATGGACTCATCGGTACCGAAAAGAATTTTATTCAGGATATTTTCAGGGATTTCGTCAACCGGAACAGCGGGCTTTAGTTTATGTCCTACCAGTATGGCATCAATCACCTTGAAAATATAGGATGATTTGAATTCCCCTAACGGTGCAATGGCCCCGTTTTTAATGGACTTTGAATCATCGGGAATAATTTTTTTTATGTCTGCTTCAAGTATTTCCCCTATTCCATCGCATTTCGGGCATGCCCCGTATGGCGAATTGAATGAAAACAGGTTAGGTGCCGGTTCATTATAGGAAATACCGGTTGAAGGGCACATGAGTTTACGGCTGAAAAACCTGACCTCTTCGGTTGCCATGTCCATAACCATCAGCGAATCTTTTCCCTGCTTCAGCGCGGTTTTAAGCGATTCATAAATCCGGTCGCGCGCTTCGTCCTTTACTTCAATGCGGTCTACCACAATTTCAATGTCGTGAATTTTATAGCGGTCAAGTGAAATGCGCTCGGTAACCTCGCGTATTTTTCCGTCAACCCGCACGCGTAAAAAACCAAGTTTACGGATTTGTTCAATAAGGTCCTTATACAACCCTTTGCGGCCCTTTACAACCGGTGCAAGCAATGCGATTTTTTTATTCTTATAGGACGAAAGGATCAGGTCCAATATCTGTGTATCGCTGTATTTCACCATTTCCTCACCTGTATTGAACGAATACGCTGTTGAGGCCCGTGCAAACAACAAACGCAAAAAGTCATACACCTCGGTAATGGTTCCCACTGTTGATCGCGGATTGCGCGAAACGGTTTTTTGCTCAATGGAAATAACAGGGCTTAGCCCGTTTATTTTATCTACATCAGGGCGCTCAAGCGAACCCAGGAATGTGCGTGCATAAGAAGACAATGTTTCAATGTACCTTCGTTGCCCTTCGGCATAAATGGTATCGAACGCCAACGAAGATTTTCCGCTGCCGCTTAATCCGGTAAAAACAACCAGTTTATTGCGTGGTATTTTAAGGTCGATATTCTTTAAATTATGAACCCTTGCACCGTATATTTCTATAAAATCGTTCTCTGCTTTCATTTTATCCTCACTTCAAATCAGGTTTCATATCAAAATCATCGGCCGGTAATAAAATCTGGTATTTTTTACGGAATTTATTGG
>DASPJQ010000491.1:0-2452 GCA_035628535.1 Flavobacteriales bacterium
GACCGAAAAAAAATTGCTCAGGCGTGATGAAACAACTATGAAGCATGTATATACAGCAGCGGTTGAAGAACAAAAAACCAAAGGCATGCTGCTTGATAAATTTGTAAATACCCTGTATAACGGTTCACGTGCAAACCTTATGATGCAATTACTGGGAAATAAAAAAAACAGTAAAAAAGAGATTGAAGAAATTAAAAAGTTGTTGGATAAGCTTGATAATAAATAGTACAACCCGTAAACAGGTGCAACATTAAAACCAATAGTATGAATGAGGCTTTAATCAAATCGGTATGCTGGACACTGGTTCATTCGTTGTGGATCGGGTTGGTGGCAGCGGCTGTTGGTGGTGTCATTATTGGGTTAACCCAACGTACACCATCTTTTTTACGTTATAACCTGCTGTTGCTTACCGGGTCACTTTTTATTTTAGCAATTTGCTGTGTTTTTTATTGGCAACAAACCATACATACACCGGTCGCACAACTTCATGAAGCCCGCATGGCATCAGGCCATAATGCGGAACCTGTTTTAGTTTCACCAGTAGCAGAAGTGCAGCAGCAACGGCAGTCTGTTTTGGAACGTGCGGCCGGGTTTTTAAATTCGAATGCAACGGAAGTAGTATTAAGCTGGTTTGTTCTTTTTATTTTAAAGCTTGCAGGCATGGTAAATGCTTTCAGGCATATTTACCGCGTGCGTTCAAGCTCGCTCAATGCAACGCCATTGAATTGGAATGGTAAGGCCAGGCATTTAAGCATGCTTTTAGGCATAAAACGTATGGTACGTGTTGTTGAGACCCCGCTGGTGAAAGTACCTTCGGTTATCGGGTATTTTAAACCCATCATTTTTGTGCCGGTTGGATTGCTGGCCAATTTACCGGCCGATGAAGCGGAAGCTATTTTGTTGCATGAACTGGCACACATCAGGCGAAAAGATTTCCTGGTTAACCTGATCCAGTATTTTGTTGAAGCCGTATTCTTCTTTAATCCGGGCATTGTGTGGCTTTCTTCACAATTGAAAACTGAACGTGAAAATTGCTGTGACGATATGGCCATAGCCATTACACAAAACAAAACCGGTTTTGTAAAAGCGTTGGTGTCATCAGGTATTTATGATAACAGCCCGGCACTGGCTTTAAAATTCGGCAATAAAAAAACGCATGTGCTTGACCGTGCAAAACGTATATTACTAAACAACAACAAATCATTAAACACCATGGAAAAAACAATCATATCGGTAGGCATTGTAGCCACTATAGGCCTGGCAATGGCATTTTCAACCGGGAACGATGACAAAAAAACAGTAAAAGGACAGAAACCGTATGTGGCAACTGTTAAAACCAGTCAAGGTAAAGTGTACACGGTTTTTTTTAAACAAGATCCCGATTCAATAAAAAAGAAAGAAAGGAAAGAAAAAGTAGATAAAAAATCCCAGGAGCGGGCAGAAGAGGAAATGAAGCTTGAAATGGAAAGGCAGCGCCAGCAAATGGAACAAGCCAGGCTTGACATGGAAAAAGTGCGCCTGGAAATGGAGCGGGCAAGAATAAATATGAGCGAAACCGATTGGGATAAAATGCGTGAAGAATTAAGAAAAGCGGAGCTTGAAATGAAAAAAGTGGATTGGGACGAAGTGAATAAACAACTTGAGGAGGCACAACGCGAACTGGCTAATGTTGATTGGGCCGATGTGGAAAAAGAATTACGCCAGGCCGGGATTGAAATGAAAAATGCGCAGGAAGAAATAACAAATGCCAAAAAGGAGGTGAAAAACGCAGAAAAAGAAATGGAATTGGCAGCCATTGAAATGAAAAGGGCAGAAGAAGAGCGGAAAGAAGTGGAAAAGATGGATGAGGAACTAAAAAAGGATGCCGGGGTTTCTGAAATAAAGTCGTTTTTGTTGGATAAGGAGCAATTGATTGTAAATGGCAAAAAAATGCCAGATGAAGTTCACAAAAAATACAAGAATAAATATCTTAAGGATGGAAAAGGGGTTATGTGCAGGAGTTGTACCATTTCACACGGAAAAGTAACCATGCACAATTAGGTATAACGATTAATAATGTATTTATTTTCAATCAATTACAAAATATAGCAAATTAAGAAACCTGAAGGCCAAAAAACATTACCTTTGCAACCTCTTAACGGTCTCGTAGCTCAACTGAATAGAGCATCTGACTACGGATCAGAAGGTTAAAGGTTTGAATCCTTTCGAGATCACGAATAAGATCAAACCCCTGAACGCGTTAGCGTTCAGGGGTTTTTTAATCCCGTAAGCGTTGAAAGCTTTGCTTTCAAAAGTGCTGAAGGGATTAATAAATCAGGCGTGCGCCAGCACGACTGTAGGTTTGATATTTGACTGAGTGGGAGAAAGGAGCTTCAATCCTTTTGAAATCTGAAAGTGCTTAAGGGATTAAAAAATCAGGCGTGCGCCAGCACAACATTTGGTTTGATTGAAC
>DASPJQ010000492.1:0-2496 GCA_035628535.1 Flavobacteriales bacterium
TTGCAATATCTGTTTTTAGTGATCAACTTGTTGCGCATTTTCACTAAATTTATGGCTTCAATCACTCTACGTATGAAAACAGGTGTTACAAAAACGTTTTTTATTGCCGTTATAACAATGGTTGCGCATATGCTGAATGCGCAAACACAAACAGGCCAACCGCATTTGCAGTTAAGTGATGGCGGTTATCCATGGTCATTTAAGTTTTCAGAATTTGACAATGAAATTGTTTATGAAAACATGCCGGCCGTTGATGCTACGGCTTTGCTAGCCGAAGACGATGCCAACGCGGCCATGGGTGTTAAGGTGCTGCGTTTTGGTTACGACCATTATGTTTCCTATAGGCTTACCAATTCAGGTACATGGCATAACCTTGACAATGGCGATAAAATATGGCGTTTGGGGTTGAGTTCGGCAGGAGCGTTGACCCTTAACCTTTCATTCAAGAGCATGAATTTGCCTGAAGGCTGCCGCCTTTTTGTTTATTCCCAAGACAAAACGCAATTTCATGGCGCGTTTACCCAGGCACATGTAACCGCCACCGATAAAATGTTGGGAACTGAATTATTGTCGGGCGAAAAAGTAGTTGTGGAATTGTATGTTCCGCAAACGGCCCTGGCCAATGTTTACCTTGAAATTTGGCGTGTAACGCATGCGTATAGAGATTTGCATCATGCTGTAACCAGGGCCTTTGGCGCATCAGGAAGTTGTGAGAACAATGCGCGCTGCCCGGCCTATGCAGCATGGGACAACCAGATACGTTCAGGAATTTGTCTGGTAAACGGTGGCGAGTTTTGCAGTGCTGCACTGATCAATAACACGTGTAACGATGGTACTCCTTATGTACTTACCGCCAACCATTGCGGAAGTTCGGGTTTTGGTGCATGGGTTTTCAGGTTTAACTGGGAAGCCAGCGGATGCACTACACCCGGATCAAGCCCTTCGTCCAATTCCGTTTCAGGCGGGAGCCAAAAGGCGGCTTATGCTGGCAGCGATATGAGTTTGATTGAAATGAACAGCACCCCACCGTTATCTTACAATGTTTATTATGCTGGCTGGGACCGCAACAACACTGCTCCTTCAAATCCATTTTGTGTTCACCATCCGGCAGGCGACATTAAAAAATTCAGCCAGTCAACAGGCACGGGATTATCGGCTACCTATAGCGGTGCCACCTGCTGGCGAACGCCAACATGGAGTGACGGAGTAACAGAACCCGGATCGTCAGGTTCACCGCTGTTTAATTCTTCAGGATTAATTATCGGCCAGTTATACGGTGGACCTTCGGATTGCTCATGCGAAGGCGACCCTTCATGCGGGTATGATTTTTACGGAAAAGTTTTTACCTCGTGGACCGGTGGTGGAACCGCAGCAACACGCCTGAGCGATTGGCTTGATGGCGGATGCCCTACCGGTGCAACAACCTTGCTTGGTTATGATCCCAACGCGGCAACCATTCCATTGGATGCAGGCATTTCATCCATCAACATCCCGGTGAATGGAAGTTCATCATGCAATACAACCCATACCCCTGAAGTGGTTTTGCGTAATTACGGAACAACAACGCTAACATCGTGTGATATTAATTATTACCTGGACGCTGCAAGTCCAACAACCTTCGCGTGGACGGGTTCACTTTCAAGCGGGGCAAGTGTTGTTGTTACACTCCCATCGTTTACAACAGGTGCAGCTGCGCATACCTGGACAGCGTATACAACAAACCCCAATGGCAGTGCTGACGGTAATACAAGCAACGACTCAACAACAAACAGTTTTACTGTGACTACGGCACCATCGGGCAGCGTCCTGCCGTTTACCGAGGGATTTGAGCCTGTAACGTTCCCGCCAACCGGGTGGACAATTGTAAACCCGGATATTAATGTGACCTGGGTGCGCTCAACAGCGGCTGGTGGATATGGAACGAGTACAGCGGCTGCCCGGTTTGACAATTTCAGTTCGGTAACTGATATAAGTGGTGAGCACGATTACCTGGTAACACCGGCACTGGACTTTAGCGGAAGCGGAACACTTAACCTCACATTTGATGTGGCCTATGCGCGTTATGATGCTTCGTACTTTGACTCATTGTACGTGTGGATTACTACAGATTGTGGTGGAACCTGGACCAAGGTTTACGGAAACGGAAGCAGCGGCCTTGCAACTGCGCCTGATAACACCAGTGCATTTACACCAGGCGCCACACAATGGTCAACCGAAACAGTAGACTTAAGCGCGTATACCGGAATTACAAGCGTACAATTGCGGTTTGAAAACCTGAGCGGTTGGGGCAATTATTTGTATGTTGATAATATTAATATCTATTACCCGGTTGTGCCCATTGCCGATTTCAGCGCAAGCCCAACAAGCATTTGTGTTGGCGATGCGGTAACATTTACCAATTCAACCACCGGAGCAACGTCTTATAACTGGTCCTTTGCAGGAGGAACACCTGCAAGTTCAACAGCAGCCAACCCAATGGTTACGTATAACACCGCA
>DASPJQ010000493.1:0-1330 GCA_035628535.1 Flavobacteriales bacterium
TCGGTCCGGGGGCTGGCATACATGGCGGAAAAATTCTGGATGCCGCTTCACCCAAAGACCTGATGGAATCAGATTCCATTACTACCGCGTACCTTAAAAACGTAAAAGAAATTGCAGTTCCCGAAATGCGCAGAAGCGGAAGCGGTAAAACGCTGTCACTTTTCAATGCTACAGGCCATAATTTAAAAGACGTTTCGCTTCATATTCCATTAAATACCTTTACATGCATTACCGGGGTTTCGGGAAGCGGAAAATCATCGCTCATCAATCAAACACTTTACCCGGCATTGAGCAACCACTTTTACAATTCAGTAAGCAAACCGTTGCCGTTTAAAAAAATTACAGGGCTTGATTACATTGACAAGGTTATTGAAATCAACCAATCGCCTATTGGGCGTACGCCCCGTTCCAACCCGGCCACGTATACGGATGTGTTTACCGATATACGGAATTTATTTGCCATGTTGCCTGAAGCCAAAATACGCGGTTTTTCACCGGGGCGGTTTTCATTTAATGTAAAGGGAGGGCGTTGTGAAATGTGCCAGGGCGCAGGTATAAAAACAATTGAAATGAACTTTTTGCCCAATGTTCACGTGGAATGTGAAACATGCCACGGTAAGCGGTACAATAAAGAAACCCTTATAGTGCGTTATAAAGGAAAATCAATTGGCGATGTGCTGAACATGACTATTAGTACCGCTGTTGAGTTTTTTGATGGGTTGGCGCATATAAAACAAAAACTGGTTACGTTAAATGAAATAGGCCTTGGATACATCAAACTGGGGCAACCGTCAACAACGCTGAGTGGTGGCGAGGCGCAGCGCATAAAACTGGCAACCGAATTGTCAAAAAGACAGACCGGTAATACATTTTATATACTTGATGAACCCACAACGGGCCTGCATTTTGAAGACATAAGTTTATTACTTCAAATGCTCAATAAATTGGTTGAAGCCGGCAATACCGTGGTTGTAATTGAGCATAACCTTGATGTAATCAAGTGTGCCGATTACATTATTGACATAGGTCCTGAAGGCGGTGAAGACGGTGGAACCATTGTATGCGAAGGTGCTCCCGAGGTTGTGCAGCACAACAAACAAAGCCATACGGCCAGGTACCTCAAAAAAGAATTGAAACATGCCGTGCACAATTAACGTTATAGTTCCATACCTTAATTAATCATGAGTGAAGAAGAACGTTTGGCCCAGCAAAAAAACTGGGCCGAGTTAAAGTCAAACAACAGCTGGGCTATATTCAAAATCATGGCTGAGTTTGTTGAAGGATACGAAAAACTATCAGCCATGGGACCATGCGTCTCAATTTTCGGTTC
>DASPJQ010000494.1:0-1498 GCA_035628535.1 Flavobacteriales bacterium
TTCGGCCCCATCATTTTTTGCATACACAGGACGCATTGCCGACTCCATTGGCGTTGGTAAACTTAACCTCACAACAGGTACCTGGGCCTGGAATGAAAGATACCTTCCCCTTGGCACCTATACCCTTGGCCGCGGCCTTGACATTAAATTCCACAGCGGGAATCTTTACACATGCGGTATTGTTTACAACAGTACCGTATTCAACGATGCATTTATCATGAAACTGAACGGTGCGGGCGGTATGATATATTTCAATACCAAAAACGGGTCATCCGGTTCCTATGACCAGGGGGCCAAACTTGTAGTGAATTCCAGTGGCGATGCGTTTGTTTACGGTACTACCTACAGTCCAGGGTACCGGTTTTGGCTTATCAAATACAATTCAGTTGGGGGCGAAGCAGGTGTTACCTATTATGACCCTCCTGTTGGCGAGGTTATTTCTCACCCGGTTGACATGGTTATCAATAACACATTCAATAAAATCATTACCATAGGCCAAACTTTTAACGGAGGTTTAGGAAACGGGGTGCTGGCTGTTTTTGACCCCTCGTCAATGGCCATTTCCTATTCAACCGTAGTTGATTACGGTTCAAACGAAAACTTCGCAAAAATGGTAATTGACAATACAGGCAATTTTTATTTAGGCGGCATGTATAACGTTGGTACGTTCGTGGTCTCAAAATACGATGCGTCCAACAATTTTGTTTTTGATGCTTACTATTCCACATCGGTGTCCAATCCGGTAGGCCTGCATGTTGACAATACGGGCAATACTTATATAGCGGGCAATATCTATCCCGGAGGTTTTTCGGCCTATGATGTTGTAATTGCCAAATTCAGTTCAACAGGCTCATTTTTATGGGACGGTTATTATGATGCACAGGTAAACGGGTATGATAATCCGGCCCAGGCCCATGTTGATGCATCAGGCAACATCACCATTGTTGGAAATATCACCAACAGCGCCACCCAGTTTGATGCCTTTGTTCGAAAATTTGATGCGGCAGGCAATATTATGTGGACCAATTCAATTGATTACGGATCGGTATCCAACACGTTGGTGGGCTCTTCAAAGGACAACAGTGAAAATATCATTCTTGCAACCAGTAATCCATCCGGTGTTACCGATATTACCAAAATTGATCCATCGGGCAACGTGCTGTGGAATGCCCTGGTACCTGTTATTGGCGGTGCAGGTTTTACTACCGATGCTTCGGGTGATTTTTACATTGGTGAATCCTATGCCCCCGGGCAATCAACCTTTAATATTGGAAAATACACGTTTCTGGGAGTTCCGGTTTGGTCTTCGACCCCAACAGGCTCATCGTACGACATGGTGCTGAACCGTTCAAAAACCGATGCATCGGGTAATTTGTATGCATTTGGTATACGTGTCCTGGGCGGATCGAACTGGCTGCATGTTGAAAAATACAACAGCGCTGGTGTTTGGCAATGGGGTACAACCATAATGGGTCACGACTCAACACAATTTGTAGAG
>DASPJQ010000495.1:0-4191 GCA_035628535.1 Flavobacteriales bacterium
CGAAAATAATAAAGGTAAAGGTCCAGCCCCTGAACCAGGTATAAAATGCGCTTATAATCATCATTACAATGGTGAGTAATAAAAATATACTGGCACCTGCCGGTATAAGAAACACAGGGTTTTCTTTGAACGATCCCAATAAAAGAAATGAAATGATAACTGTAATTTCAAAGATTGAAGCGTTGAGATGGTTTTGGTAAAAAACTTTTTTGATAAGTTCAATATCGTAATGAGATGTATCACGCGCAAGCTTAATCCTGAAAGGCGAAGCCATGTAAGTTTCAACGGTCCAGCCCTCATCATGGCTAAACATTTGCCTCCAGTTGAATTTGTTTTGCTTGGCTTCAGACTTTGCCATTTTGTCGCTTATTTCCTTTTCATATTCTTCTTCTTTTTTTCCTGAAATTTTGAAAAGGTCTTTATTGGTCCGGAAAAAATATAGGTTTGAAATAGCCACAAATGAAAGTATACCCGTTAAAAACCCAATGAGGTTTATAATAGCATCGCCGACAGTTTCAAATTCTTTTTGTACCTGAAAACAAAATGATGAATATAAATAAACCAATACAAACATTAGCGGTATAAACGAATTGTTGATGGAAAAGCGCTGATACGGCCTTGAAACGGTAGCAATAAAGCGAAATTTGAATCCGTGAACGATGTAGCTGAACATATTGAAGGACATAATGAACCCTCCGCACGAAAATCCAAGTATGAGATACGACCAGAAGTTTACCTCTTCCAGGTATTCAGGATACAAAAACAGGTATGGTAGTCCGTATTTCGTTCCAAACCATTGCATCGCAATTCCAAATAACAACAGCCATAAACCCAAAACAATGTGACTGCGTTTAAGATGCAGGAACAATAATTGAATTGGAAAAAAATAGAACGCACGCCTGAACCTGACCGAATTGGAAGTGTGATTAGCGCTCATATGGTGTAAACGTAAAAAAACCCTTTAGGTTTTAAGTCGTTTGGATTAAAAAAAACAGTATTTTTAATGGCATTTCAATGAAAAACTTTGGCATTTATACCTTTCTTTTAATTCTCGCGGCCTGCGGTTTATCCGCTGAAAAGGACAAACCAGTCGCAGAGGAAAAGACTGAAAGTGAAGAATTTAGATTGAATTATAATGGCATCGACTATGAAATGATTAGTAATTGCCTGCGCACTACGTTGAGTTATCGCATGCAAATTGAGCCCAGGGATTATGATAGTATTGCCACCTATTATTTTCATGAAATTCGGGATTACAGTGATAAAGAAGTGCGCGAAACAAACCGGAAGCTTAAAAAGCTGAAGCAGCACATGCGTGACTCCGTTGCTATACTTACCCCTGCAAGGGCAAAGAGTCTTGAAGGTGAAATAGATATTTTGCAACAAGAGGTAAACAGCCACCATCTTGAAGTGATTGGCTATGTTTTTGTTCACAGCTTCCGTCTTAAAGAAAAAGATACCGTGTCGGCCTTGTTTGTTATGGACGATCATTGCGGGTATAAGGAAATCATTAAGGTAAAGGCCATTTCGGACCCGAACCCTGATGATTATATCGAATCCATTCGCTCCATTGAACGTTAAATCTTGGGTTTACCGGAACATCCTAAACGTAAATCATGACAGCGTTAAACCAAAAGGTTTAACGGCTCCCCGGAATATAAAAATGAAGAATTAAAACGCCTCAACCACCTGTTCCAGTTTAATTCCACGCGAGCCTTTAATGAGCACAAGGTTATTTTTGATTTTCATTTCTTTTAACCATTCAAGCGCCTTGGGAGTGTTTTCAAAAAAAGTAAAATCAAAATTGTTACGGTACCGCGAAAATTCTTCGCCAACCAAAATGCCATTCAGTTTTAGTTCCTTTATTTTATTGAGGATGGCCAAATGTTCTGCCTGGGCGTGCTCACCCATTTCACGCATATCGCCCAACACAAACATTTTTTGTGGAGCATCAATGCGTGCCAGGTTTTCAAGCGCCAGGCTCATGCTTGAGGGGTTGGCGTTGTAAGCGTCCAAAATAAGGGTATTAAAACCTGTTTTTACAACCTGCGAACGGCTGTTGTCAGGTGTGTACGATTCTATTCCTTTAATAATTTGTTCATGCTCCATGTCAAAAATCCATCCAACCGCATAAGCGCAAAGCACGTTAATTCCATTATAGGTTCCGGTTAAATTAGTTGCCACATGTTTTACTTCTCCATCAGCACTTACTTCCATTTCAAGAAAAATATTTTTGTCAAGTATTTTGCCTTTTACCATATTATGTTCGCCATAACCATAGGTATATGCGCTGATGCCCTTTGCTATTTTCATGAGTTTTTCATCATCGCCATTTACAAAAATGTGTCCATCATGCTGGCGTATGTAATCGTATAGTTCTCCTTTTCCTTTTAGCACGCCCTCCTCGCCACCGAAACCTTCAAGATGCGCTTTGCCAACATTGGTAATGATACCAAAGTTGGGTTTTGCTATGTTACACAGGAGCTCAATTTCTTTTTGATGATTGGCACCCATTTCAACAATTGCAAGAGTATGTTCGGGTTTAAGCGCCAAAAGTGTAAGCGGTACGCCTATGTGATTGTTTAAATTGCCCACCGTTGCATAACAATGCATGGTTTGTCTCAAAACGGCATGTATCAACTCCTTGGTGGTGGTTTTTCCATTGGATCCGGTAAGGGCAATAACATCCCTTCTCACATAACCCCCGGCTGTATTCCAATAGTCGCGGTGAAACGATGCCAATTGTTGCAGGCATGTGAGCACATTGTTGACCAAAATGGTTTTATTGCCAACCGCGTACTCTTTTTCATCAATAACAGCATAAGCGCACCCCTGCTCCAGGGCCTGCTGCGCAAATTTGTTTCCATTAAAATTTTCGCCTTTCAAGGCAAAAAATATGGAACCATCAATTATTTTCCTGGTATCGGTGCAAACCTGCTGATGTTTTAAAAAAAGTGTGTGTAATTCAGGTATGGTCATAAAAAAAAGTCCCGCTTTTTGGGCGGGACAATTTATGATTTTTATTTCTTTTTACGCTTAATCGGGTTTTTGTCGTTTTTCTTGCGCTTACCCTGTATTCCCATTGGGCTTCCCACACGGTCCATACAACAACGGAAACCGAGGTTTGCCTGGCAAAGGTCTTCGTCAAGGAACCTGCGTGTGCCTGGGTTCATCCAATAAGCACGGTCGCGCCATGATCCGCCTTTGTATACCCGAGACTTATCAGATATAAGTGTTACTGGCGGGTAGCGTTGTGAAACTTTATTGTTCAGTGCAGGGTCTTCCCACTCTGACTGGTACATTACATTCTTCCAATCGCGTTGGTCACCATTGATTTGCGTACGTACTGCCTGGTTATCTTTAACAGGTGAGTTGGTAAAGTACTTGGTTGAGTTAAGGTCACCGTCAAGGTAACTCATATAGTCAGCCTGGCGGTAATTACGCCTTTTCAGGTTTTCTTCCTGTGTAACTTCCCTCCACTTTAATTTGCCCGGGTCGTTTACAATAAACTCAGAAATCCCTTTGCGCAGGATCGGAACAATTTCAAACTGGTACGCAGCAAAACTGTCTTTTGCAGTAACATCGGCCTCATATTGCGGAATAAGCGTTTCAAGCATGTCCTTAATAATTACCGAGGCTTCACGCAACTGGTTATTTTCTTTAATTAAATTCGGCTTAAAGTTATTTGAAGGCTTATAATTGTTCTTTAATACAATGGCCTTGTCAATTTCACCCTTCATTAATTGAAGAAGTTTATCTTCAATGGGATCCATGCGGCTGTTGTTGTTTACAGGATCAGGCCTGTTACCGCCTTTACGTTCCTGCTCAAAACGCAATACATACGCTTTAACTCCATCAATGTCATAAATGGTTTCATCCTGTTTGGCATCAATGCTACCTTCGGTAGTAAGCTGTTTTGTTTTAAACACGTTACCACGGAAAGGACGGAACTCGTCAAAATCTTCGGTTGAAAGCGGACGGTAAACATCCATTACCCACTCGCTCACGTTACCTGCCATGTGATACAATCCATAATCGTTTGGCCAATATGAAGTAACCGGTGCAGTAACGTCAGCGGCATCATTTAAGTGACCTGCAACTCCCATATAGTCACCACGACCACGTACGAAGTTAGCCAACATATCACCCTGGAAATTGTCTTCAGGGTTACGCACCCAGTGACCATTCCAT
>DASPJQ010000496.1:0-1490 GCA_035628535.1 Flavobacteriales bacterium
CTCTTAAGTTGCGCAAAAACTTCTCCGCGGCGTCACCTGAGATATGCGACTGCGGAGAGGCAGAAAGCGCAAGCCCCGCACTTCGTGCAAGAGAGATGCCATGCAGTGGAACGAAATACCAAAGTACTGCTGCGCACACTGCGGTAACAATTGTGCTTGTTGAAAGCTTAAATTTTGCCTGCTCGTTGACATCAGCAAAGGCAAGTATATACAAAAACCCAATCAGCAGAAAGAACAGTATCAACGCTTGCGGGCTTTCAAAAGCAAAAAACAATGTTGAATAGTAAGCCGCAACACATGCAGCCAGCGACCAAAATTGATTACTCGTAAGTCGCTCCCTTTTGCGCGCGAGGAACAACATGCGGTAAACCGAAAAAACAATAAGCACGTAAAGTACAAAGCCAACTCCACCTTGTTCAACAAGCACTTGTAAAAACTGGTTATGAGGTTTGTCGAAAAAACCTGACTCCGAGTACTGGTATTGCCTCGGATCAAAATACTTGGCCGATATTACATAAAAATTTTCCGGTCCAACTCCTAACACAGGATTTTCAAGGAAACCAGGAAGTGAAGATATCCAGGTAATTAAACGAGTCTGAGCGCTGGTGTCTGAAACTGTTGTAAGGCGGTGTATTGTGGTACCGCGTGCGGCATAACCCACAACAAGCAGCAACAGAACAGCGGCTACTGGAATGACCCAGGAGCGCGTAGCAATGCCAAACTTCAGCTTACGGTGCATGTACACGACAAACCACACTGCCAAAGCAATAGCAAGGCCAATTAACGTACCACGGGTTAAGGTAAAAAACAAAGTAAATACTTGCAAAAACGCAGAAACTAGGAGCCATGCCTTATGTGTAATCTTACGGGAAAAATAGTAATACAGAGTAAATGCAAGTGTCACTGTCAACATGTTAGCAAGAAAAATGGGGTTACGCGGTATACCATACAAACGGGAAGGGTCTGGGCTGAATTGCAGCACCCCGAGCCACTCCCCAACCCCCAATAGACCCATTATTCCACCAAGCAAAGGAAGCAACACCAATACCTTACGCGCCAGTAAAAACCCTGACTGTGCGACAAGCAAAAACGCAAGCATGCATATTAAGCTGAAGAACACCGAAGTTCCTCTGCCAAAAAATCCTACCATACTCAAGCCAAACTCATTTCCAAAAAACCCAGAAATAAGTGACCATGCCCAAAATCCAACTACCACAAGTACCGGCCAGTGAAAATCACGCCTATTCAACTTTAAAAACGGTACACAGACTAAAACCAATGTTGAAACCAAAAATACAAACAAACTTATTGACGGCGCATAAAAAGCCGAAGAGTGACTAACTAAAGTAAACAAGGAAATTCCTCCAACGAGGACATAAAGCAGGTGATCATAGATCCATTTCATATATTAGAAGTATGTATGAAATATTACTGATAGTCCAGGCGGGTACAAAAACCCTCGCCCGATTAGGGGCGAGGGTTTTACTGTC
>DASPJQ010000497.1:0-3329 GCA_035628535.1 Flavobacteriales bacterium
TGTTTCACATCATTTTTTAAAATCTATTATGCTGAATATTTGATATTTATACAAAAATTTCAAGCGAAATAACCTCAGTTATTCTACATGCGTTTTGAATACCTTATTGCATTGCCTCAATTTTGTTTCAAATTTAAAAAATTATGAAGGCAATTAATTTTGGTAAAGATGATGCTGATGTTTTTTACAAAACACTGCATCAACGCGTTTTTACGTATCTTAAAAACACACGCAACGGTACAAGGGCCAACCTGTATTTCTGGTTCAAATGTGCTTTTTATTATACCGGTTTCGCGGTTTCGTATGCGATGATTTTGTCTCCGCAAAATAATTCAACGGGGCAATTAATGATCGCCTATCTTTTAACCGGTCTTTTTGTTTTAGGAATCATTTTTAATGTGGCACATGATGCTGCGCACAACACCCTTTTCCATAATGCAAAATTAAACCGGTTTTTTTACGCCATTAGTTTTCCCCTGCTGGGCAACCATCCTTTTGTATGGCGCACGTATCATTTAAAATCGCACCATATGTATACCAATGTTGAGGAAAGTGACATTGATGTAATCCAAAACAGGTGGCTAAGGCTGCATGAACATGAGCCGGTAAAAAAATTTCAGCGTTTCCAGTTTTTATACGCCCCCTTCATTTACTTGCTTTATACCCTGAATTTTGTAATTTTCCGTGATGTAATTGCTTTGTTTGGAAAAACAGACCGCACCATTGAAATCAATGTTCCGCTGGCGGCAAAATTCAGCTACGTTCTTTCAAAGTGCTTTTATTTCAGTTCATTCCTATTGTTACCATGGCTGATTGGGGACCACGCTTTTGGCGCAATACTGCTGGCTTTTTTGATTATGCATTTTTTCATGTCGCTGATCATTGTACTGGTATTGTCCTGCAACCACCAGGTTGACCTTGCCCACCATTTATCGCACGAAGAGGCACAGGCATCAGGCATGAGCTGGGTCAGTTTGCAATTGAAATCAAACCTCGATTACAGCGCATCAAGCCGGTTTTTTCATTTTTTCGTAGGCGGATTCAACGCGCATACCATACACCATTTGTTCCCTACGGTATGCCATGTACATTACCGCAAACTTGTTCAAATCATGCGAACCACCTGTGCTGAGTACAATGTGCATTACAACGAAACCAGTTATGTAAATGCACTTGCCAGTCATTTCCGGTTTTTAAAAAAAATGGGTAACCCCGAAAAACGTTAATTATGGAAAACCTGCATTTTAAACCGCAACAAAACTCATTCTTCAAGGGCTTGAGCAAAGAAATTTACGCGTACCTGAAAAGCAAAAGGCATGGTTCATTTGCCGGTATGCCATTTTGGATAAAAACCTTGCTTATTATGGCACTGTTCACGCTTGCATATGCATTGATTTTAACAGCACTAAATCATTTTTTACTTTTAATTTCATATATCGTACTTGGGTTTAGCCTGTTGCTGTTCGCGTTTAATGTAGCGCACGATGCTTCACACAACAGCATTTCGCGAAACAAAAAATTAAATTACATCCTGTATTATTCCTGTTTCATGCTGCAGGGCCTAAACGGTTATTTATGGCGTAAACGACACGTTGAGGAACATCATCCCTATCCCAACATTCCCCACCGCGATCCTGATCTGATCAATACCCGTTTTTTACGGTACTGTAAGTCGCAGCCATTAAAAAAATATCACCGGTGGCAAGCCTTTTACGCATTGCCATTGTACGCGGTATATACCCTGTTCTGGTTGTTTATTAAAGATTTCACGCGAAAAGGAAATTCAATTGACCCCGTTCAATTCAGGCGCCAGGTTTGCTTCAATGTATTTCACAAACTACTTTACCTTTTTTTACTGGTTGGGGTTCCTTACCTGGAAGGAGCGTTTTCATTCGGGTGGTATGCATTGTGTTTTCTCTGCATGCATTTTGCGGCCTCCATTTTCCTTGTGTTTACCTTTACCATGTCACATTATATTAGCGGCCAACCCGAAGTAATTATCAGTGATAGTACATTGCAAAACAGTTGGGAGGTGCACCAGGTTGTTTCATCGGTCGACTTCCATACGCAAAGCAAACTGGCGTTGTTTATTTTTGGCGGATTCAATTGCCACGTTGCGCATCATTTATTTCCACATGTATCACACGTACACTACCCGGCTTTGAGTAAAATTATCAGAAACCATTTAACGCATTATAACATTCCCATGCGTGAAGTACATTTTTTACAGGGCATAAAACTGCATTTTAAATTGCTGTGGGAAATGGGCCGGCAGTAATTTTAGATAGAAGGGTTTGGATAAAGAGTTATTTTGAATATCGGTTCACTTGACAATTTCTATTTCCAAAATCTCTCTATCCAAAATATTTTTTTACTTTTTTATCGCTGTTTTAATAACCCCTTCCAACGCCTTTTGATCCACATCGGCCAGGCTCTTGATGTACAAACAACCCTTACCGGTTGTGAATTTACCCAGTTTTTTCAGGTGTTTGTTTTGGTCGGCCGAACCGTTCAAGACATATAACGTCAAATTTGCCTTGCGGGGCGAAAAACCAATTTTAAACCAGTCCAGCTCGCGGCCGCTGGGGTATTTCAGGTGCACATCGCCATAGCCAATAATGGATCCGCCCCACATTTTAGGCTTGTCGCCCGTGGCTTTTTCCATCATGCTTAAAATGGTCAAGCTGTCCTTTTGCGCATCGCCCGTAACCAATTTTTTAATGAAGTCAACCGGGTTTACCGTTGTTTTTTGTGTTTTGAGTTCGGCCACCTTTTTAGCAGGCTTTTTAGCCGCGGGTTTTTTTGTTGCTGGCGCCTTTTTTGTTGTTGATTTTTTTGCGACCTTACCGGTTGCGGTTTTCTTTGCCATAATTATTAAATTTTTTTACCACATAGAAACATAGTTGGTCGCTAAAGCGACTGTCAGAAAAACATAGAGTGTTAGGAACAACAAGGAACGATAACACGCTTTACTTTTCACGAAGAACGACAATAAATTACTTTTTCCCTTTAGCGGTTTTCCTCCCGTCAGGAAGTAAATTCTTCTCATACGTGTCAATCCAGTCCTTCACCGTTATTTTTTTCATGAGTTCACCAATGAGTTTGTAAGGGATCTGGTCCATTTTTTTAAACCGCACGCAGCTTTTGCCCATGTCAAGCTTTTGTTTGCTGTGCCTGGGGTATTCATCCACAAACCATTTTAACAATTTCGGATCGGCATAAATGCCCATGTGGTAAAAGTTGATGGACCCTTTTTGCGAAGCAATGCCAGCAAAAGGCAGTGGTTCTTGCGGGTTACAGTGGTAACCGGCCGGGTAAATCTTGTGGGG
>DASPJQ010000498.1:0-1333 GCA_035628535.1 Flavobacteriales bacterium
GAAATTTTACGCATTTCATTGAAATCACAGTGGCGAAATAAGGTGTGAGGTTGAATAACTTATCCTTGCTTTTTTAACGAAAGTTAAAGCATGAAAAAATGTAATTATCTGCAAATCTGCAACTTGAGCGAACCAGCTAATGCTGCAATTGCTTAACAAATGCTGGTAATCCCAATTTTTTAATAAACCCAATTCGGGTGTTTTATATTTTTGTACATTCAAATAAAATTTTACGGAGTTTGTCATCCAATCCAAACATATTCAGGTTAAGTAAGGCCGATAATAAACCACTTCTTGATTTTAACGGTGAAACCGGTCGTTTTATCATATCGGGCGTATCCAACCCGGAAAATGCTGCCGAATTTTATGAGCCCATTATTGCCTGGATGGATGAATTTGCCAAATCAAGCACGCCAAACATTACGCTCGAAATAAAACTTGACTATTTCAGCACGTCCTCATCAAAATGGATTCTCCAAATCATGAAACGTTTTGAAGCGCTCAAATCACGCGGCATTGATGTGAAAGTAAAATGGTTTTTTCACGAAGACGATGAAGACCTGCGCGAGGCCGGAAGCCAGTATTCTGAACTGGTGGCCATTCCTTTTGAGCTGATTGAGTTCACCGATTGATTTTGACTTATGCTTACTGATTTTTTAGGTGTTGGATTTGATCCGGGGTTATTTCGTATTTATAATTTAGGCTTAAATAAGACTGTAAAAAATATTCAATTGATTTGATTTCAAAAGCAACTCTTTTTGAAGTTCCTGCCGAAGAATCCATGTCATTGGAAAATAAAATCGGGTATTTGCAAACAGGTGATGGATACATTTCTTTGCATAACGGGTTATCCATCCGAATTGCTGGTGGTGCTATTGCAAATTTTATTTTTAATGATGAGCTTGACGGGAATAAGTTGACAAAAGAAGTGCTTAGGAAATTAAAGGCAAACCGTTTAAAATACTTGTAGATGACTTAAACGTCATTTTTAGGGCCACCGTTAATGGAATTGTACCACCTTCAGGTCAAGCGTCTTGTGAATCCAGGGCTACTCATAAATCAATTTAAACGCTTCCCCAACACTAATCTCCTTTTCATTCATAAATGGCACAATGCGTACGGCCGTTATGCCCTCATGTACGAAATGCGCCTTTAACTCAAGCGCTTTATCGTATTCAGGACAATCACACGTATAATAAATGGTGTAGCCTTCATTGTTTTTCTTGCGTTTTACTCCCTTTTCAACATTGCTGATGTAAATCATGGCATCGTCTTCGGGCACTTCGTCCAGGTATTCGCCCAGGTAAACCTGGAAACGCAAATTGTTCAGCTG
>DASPJQ010000499.1:0-2083 GCA_035628535.1 Flavobacteriales bacterium
TGAACGTGAACAATTGCATTATTTACGGCAACCTTACCAATGAATTTGAAACCGATTTAAAACCGGCCGCAGTCATGAACTATACATTCCGCAAATGTTTTATACGCAGCGATAAAGATTTGAGTGATGGTGCACATTACATCGGTATCTCACAAAACGTTGACCCCGGTTTGGAAGACCCTTCGGCCAATAAATTCAAATTGCTGGCCGGTTCATTGTGCATTGGTGCAGCCGATGCCCTGTTTGCCCCCATTGATGATATTGATGACAAACCAAGGGATGGCAGTCCTGATATAGGGTGTTATGAGTTTTAATGGTTCCGGATTCCCGGTTTCTGATTTTATAAAAAGAATTTCCGTATTTTTAATTCGTGAAACACCTGATCCTTTTTATTGTTTTTTTCACGTTGGCAAACCTGGGCCGGACGCAAAAATGTTTTATGGATTCAACGCAATGGGAAAAAGTTGAGTTGCGCAACATGGAGACAAAAAAACCACCCCGTAAATTCAAAATGTGTGGTGAAGGGATAATCAATATCCACGTGGGTGTAAAAAGTACGGTTGACCTTAATGCCGGTGAAATTGAGGAAATCAAGAAGCGTGCTGCAAAATACGGAGGCTGTGTTGTTTTTGTTGATTTCAAAGACTTTTACGGGACCGATATGCGTAAGAAAAACAAACTCTACTTTTATTTCGGTTATTTCAAATGAGTTTCTCTTGTAAAAACCTGGAACTCCATTAGCGGCATAGGTGTATTTTTTATCCTGGGATGGACAACATTATACTCTGAAAAAAGCATTGGTTTGCCTGGTTACATACACAATTCGTGGGAATTCGTAGTGTGGTTGTTTTTTTTTAGCATGATGTTGGGTTTTGCCGCCTTGTTTCATGGGGTACATTCCGGCTTGTTCAAAAATCGGCCAACCAACACTTGCGCGGCATGCAGTTTATACATTGGATGCTGGCATGGAGCCTGGTGGTGATGGCGGGCATAGTGTTTTTGCCTGATGGAATTTTTTAGTCCTGACGAAACAAAGCTTGCCAGGTCTGACGAATACCGGACTCCGTCAGAGATGCTGACACCGCTGTATTAAATCGCGGTTGCCAGCATTTGCAGTTACGTGTGTGAAATAAAATTATCCTGTCCAAAACCGAAACCTTAGCCGGTACCAGATTTCATTTATCTTTAACCAAATTCTTAACCTTATGGAAACAACCGAAAAATGGTACCATCAAACCGGCTGGATCATTGCCCTCATTATTTTATTTTTTCCGGTGGGTTTATACCTGTTATGGACCAGCAAAAAGCTAAGTGTTGGTATGAAAGCGTTAATAACTGTAATTTACATCGGCCTGGTAACTGCTGGCATGTGTATGGATAATTATAAGTACGCCAAAAAAATCCAGCGCATTTTTAAAGAAGCGTTCAGGTAGCGATTAATACCCGATTAATTTTGGATAATGAAATTTTAACTATTAAAATATACGTTAGTGGATGTGAGATATTTCACTGTTTAAATATACTTACATACCTTTTATAGCCGGTATCTCACTTCCTCCCCATTCCACAACGGTAAATCCTTTGCGTGTAACCGTTGGGATTTCCTGCTCAACCAGGTTATTCATTTTTCCCTGGCAGGGCGCCCACAGCATATATAAGCGTAAAAACGTATCGGGTAGCGGACTCACATGCAATTTTGCAATAGCATCGTAATCATTTGTAAAATGGAAGTGTACAAAATTTACATTGTTTACCAACATACGCGGGGCCCAATATGTAATAAAGTCAGCGCTTTCTTTGGTGTTTAAGCCTGCTTTGGCCAATGCATTTTCGAGGAATTGCATAAGCGTGTCGGAGCTCACCATAAAACCGGTTGTTAAGTCAACGTTTAATTGCGATTGTACAATTTTTCCTTCCCAAAATAAATAATTGAATTCTTTTCCCTGCCCGACCGTGCCATTCAGGCGGGCATCGGTTTTTAATGTTCCGTCAGGCCGGGCCAAAACATTCGATCCATCGTTTTGGTAGGTGGGATACGTGAAGGTCAAATTTTTTGCATTGGATAATTGAACGCTTACATAGG
>DASPJQ010000500.1:0-2148 GCA_035628535.1 Flavobacteriales bacterium
CGCCTGCTGCATCGTGCTGGGCGCTGTTAACGGGGCGCCCGAAGTTATGTACTTTGCCCCAGGTACTGTCGTTTTCCATTTCAACCCAATACAAATCACATAAATATTCCGACTGCTGTTTTTCAGGATCAATTAAAACGCCACCAACACGTGCGCTGGTAAAAATCAATTTTTTGGTGCTGCCCCACCACATTGGTGCAAACGAAGCAGTACCCTTATTGAAAATAGCCGTATCGGCAAGCTTTACCTGGTAATTGGGTTTAATGTTGCTGGAGTCCATGGCGTAAAAACAACCGGTCATATGACGTTGGGCCGCCTTGGCCAATGAATCGTTTTTTTGATCCGATGTCAGATAATTTTCAAATCCTTCAACCGCCTCGGCATACCGTTTCACATTCATCAACGCCTCGGCATACATAAACTTATCATCAGGGTACGATCCTTTATCGGAAGTTTTCTTAAACTGCGCAACAGCATGCGGGTAGTCATACGTGTTTTTATAGCACATGGCTATTTGATGTTCCACGTAGTCTTTCAATTTTACCTTTCGTGTACTGTCAGCATTTACTTCTTTGTTGTCCAGTTTCTGGTTGCCAATGCTGGCATCATACGGAAGCACCCATGAACTTTTTAAAACCGTTGAGTCATCAAGTATTTTAGCGTAATAATCCAGTGCCGAAGCATAATCGCCTTTTTTATAAAACCCATCGGCATAATACAGCCATACTTTTTTGGATTGGGCGTTTACACCAAACACAGCCATTACAAACAATATCGAAAAAAATCTTTTCATGTGTTGCTTCAATTAAATTAGAGTCGCGGACAAATTTTATGGCCTTTTGGTTTTTCTTTTTGGTGGATATATGTAAATGAAATCTCAAGTCCGCCCCGGCCGTCTGAATTGGGCGTAAGGGTTGACATGTTAAAGTCATATGATACTTTTGCAATGTAGCTGTTTTTCCTGGCCCCCAGTGAAACAATGGAGGCGTCCTTAGTACGGTAAATCAACCCGGCAAGGAAATACAATTGCGAATGTTTAAAATAAAATCCGCCATCAACGGCAAAGGTTTGTTCGGTGGCATTTCCTTGCTGCATCACCAATACTTTTGGCAGTAAATAAATGGTTTCGGTAATGTTCACGCGTACCCCGGTATGCGCATAAAAGCGCATAGGCCATTTATTGTTGGCCATGAAAAAAGTTTCCTTCGGCTCAATCAGGTTGAATGCCGAAAAACCAAGGAAGGGATTCAATTTGCTTTGTTGTTTGGCATAGTAATACATAAGGCCCGCGTTTACCACCGGTAACATGATGGATTGCGAAGCAAAGGTTTCATTTGAGTTCAGGCTTTGATCAAAACCACCGCCATTGGTTGTCACATACTGGTTGCCGAACGTATACAATTTGTATTCAACCGATTTTTGCGTTACACCGCCCTGCACGCCAAATGAAAGGTTATGCGCCTTGTTTTTGCTCAGCGGTACCGTGTAAGCAATGTTGGCTGTTCCCTGCAAAGCATTGTAGTTTCCAACCCCAGCGCGTGCCTCAATAATTTGCGCGCCAAATCCCCATTTGCCAACAGGAGCGTCAAAACTCAACAAAGCGGTATTGTACGGTTTAAAGTTCACTGCCCGCCATTGGGTACGGCATTGGGCATGAATGCGCCAATCGCCTTCAATTACACCTGTCATTGACGGATTCAGAAACAAAGGCGCAGCATCGTACATGCTCAGGTGGAAATCCTGCGAGCGCACATTGTTCATAAGCGCGCAACCCGTTAGTATGAATAATATTCTTTTCATAGTTGTTAACGTAATAAAGTTACATCACCCGACTGGCGGATGACTTTTCCATTGGCAATAGTGACTTCAAAGGTCCAGGTATATACACCCAAAGGTTGTTCAACGCCTTTAAAGGTTCCGTCCCATCCAACCATTGCATCATTGGTATGGAAAATCAACTGGCCCCAATTGTTGTATATTTTGAAATCAGTTGCATTAAACGGCCCCCCGCGAATGATGAATACATCATTTTCACCGTCACCATTGGGTGTAAATGCGGTGGGCAGTACAGGCATAAGTGCCACCAGTACTTCCAGGCGGGCAGTATCCTGGCAACCGTTTGCATCGGTCACGACAAGGGTTACCCAA
>DASPJQ010000501.1:0-22640 GCA_035628535.1 Flavobacteriales bacterium
ATGGAAAGAATGCGTACGAAGAGTTTAGGCAGTTGCTTTGGGAAGAGTTCGCGTATGAAAAGAAGCATAAACAAGCAGGGCAGCATGGCCGAGAGGTACTCTATTTTCAGCAGCAAACCCCAGTTTATTCCCGGGAACAGCGTTGCCAGAAAATAATTCACCGAAATCATAGGCCGGAAGGCAAGTGTAAGGCAAAAGAGCGAGAAGTACAGGATTGACATATCCTTCCTGCGAAAAATATACATGGCAAACAAAAACAAACCGATAATGGCCAGTGCGGTGGATTCAATAAAATCCAGGTAATAATACAGGTTGCGTTGTTTTAAAATAGCATGTGGCTTACCAATTTCAAAAGGATGCACAAATCCGCCTTTGCGGTGATGGAAATTGGCCACCTGTACCACCAGTTCCACCTCATTGTTTTGCGGGTGAATGTATACCTGGGCATCGCGGTTAACAGGCTCGGTGTCCTTTTTGGTAGTGCCTGCTTTTCCAACTTCAAGCATTAATTGCCCATTCACAAAGACACGGCAACTGGTTTGCACGCTGTAAACATCCAGCATTAAATCCTGGTTGCCTGCATCCACAATTTTTAAGCGGTACGTGGCAAAACCTTTGTTACCGATCGGTTGTCCTTTGAGCTTTATGCCTCCCCATGAAGAAGGAACAAGCAACGTATCGGGTTTTACAGGTTCAGTTTGTTTTAAATCGGCAGGTGATAAAAGTTTGTTCCAGTAAAATTCCCATTTGCAGTTGAGTGAAATAATTTCTTTACCGGGATTAAAGCGGGTAATGGCCCTTGGAGGATCAATTGCAGGGAGGGCATTGGCTGAAACAATGCAAAAAACAAACAGGGTTAACAATACCAGCCTCATTGGGGGAACAACTTTCCAAATGTAGCAAATTTTGACACAGAGACGCAGTGGCACAAAGTTACACAGCGTAGGGACGAATCGGCATATACTCCTCGTAATAAGCTGCCTGGCTGTGGCATTGTTCCTGCTCTTGTTGGCGTTTTATGGTTTTTACCAACTGTTCCCTGTAACGGGCTTCATATGTTTCGTTCTCCATTCTTGGTTTTCATTAACATATTTTGTTCACACCCAAACACACGAGCAACTGAGAACTAAGAAGGGACATAAAGAGGCATATTAGATGCTGTTTCGTCAAAATTGCTTGTTCTTCCATTTGGTGTAAGTATGTCTAATAAACATCCGCCAGTTTCCCCTTGATCTCGGCCTGTAACTCGGCCAGGGTTGACTTTTCAGTAACCACACGCATGCTTTTTTGCGCACCGGGTGTAATCAGTTTGGTATACTTGATAATGTTCCCGTTTTTGTCAGTGGGCTTAAATGCTATCAGCATGGCAGTTTCTTCCGAAGCAACGTTGGAAAACTGCACCGATTTCATGTCGCTGCAAAAATACCCGGGCAATACCGATTTTCGCTTTGCAAATACCAGCATTACGCTCATGCCTTCGCTGATGTCACCACTTACTATTAAATCGGTAAGCTTATCATTTTCATCAAACGCATCGCAATTGATCCAGCCGAAATCGTTCAGCCGCAAATCGTAGTATTTTCCCATTTCCGGGTCATACAGGCCTTCAACCGACTCGTAATTCCACCTGGTTTCCGGATAATTCACATCCAACTGCAGGGGTTCCTCCTCACCGTCATTTACCGCACTTGTACCATTGGGAATAATTACCTTATCATCGGTTTCTTCTTTCCAGTCAAGCATGGTGCCGTTCATTTGGCCTGTAAAAACTTTCATGGGTTTTACATCGCCTTCAAAACATACGTATATGCTGTATTTCATTCCCGGTCTCATCTGTAGTTTTTCATTGCCGCATTTCACTTCAATGTACCACATGCCGGCCGTTTGCAGTTTTTTACCGTGGCTGCTTGTGGTCATGGCTTTCATGGCCATGGCGTCCATGTCAAGGTATTGTGCTACGCGAACCGTTACGGTTTCACTTAGGGGATTTTGTCCGTTTGTACGCTGCAAACTGTTGGCGGGAATATAAATACGTGTGCATCCACCGGGCGAAAGGTATATATTATCCTGCCAGTTGGCAGTAAATTCCTGCACCTCGTTGTTTACCGATGTGTCAAAATATGCGGCCACTTTGGTGGTGGCTATAGCCCTGGGGCGCACAAATACAAAATAGGATTGTGATTTTTTTGACATGAACGCTTTGTGCGTTTCATACATCATGTTGTCAGAACGCAACGTTTGGGGCATTTGAAAAGGCACCATTTCGGCATAATATTCCTGCTGGCTGAATTTATGTTCCACACAATAATTTACAAGGGCGCTTGCGCGCCTGAACGAAAGTAACCCGCGTTCCTGTTCGGGTAATTTTTCCTCATCGGCATCCAGCATGTTTAATTTAATGGACTCACCGGCCGCCAACGCGTTGTAAATGCTGTCGGCTTTTTGCTTCTGTATTTCGCTGAGGGAGTTTTGTCCTTTTGACCAGGCAAAATATGCTGTATACGTTGTGCGGTGCATTTGCGCTTTGCCTGCGCTGCAGCACGCAATAAATAGCGCGATTAGTTTTCCCGTTTTCATGCTGTTGGTTTTAACAAGACAACGGGGTTGACCTTAAAAGTTACAACACGTGTAAAAACCCTATCGAAAATGGCAGGGCAGGTGTGCGTCTTTCAGCGCCTGCCTGAACGGCCCACCATTACTACCGAAGGACGAAAGATTATGTCCACGCTCACGCTGTATCCTTCCTGCATGTATATGGTATCGGTTTTTACCGTATAGTGGTCCTCATTGTAAAAAAAAGTTAAAAGGCATGGGCCCGGCTTAACTGTGTATGTTCCATGGCCGTTTTCATCAACAGACAGCCATGTGCTTTTGCCGTTATAGGTCATGCGAATATCATTTTGAATAATATTGCCTTTGGTATCCTCAAAATGAAAATTAAGACCAGATTCGTTTTTGTTGAGCGAACGGTCGCGTTTTGATTTGATCAGTTTATACATGGGTTCATTGGCTGTTTGAAGTGCTGACGGAACAGCCAATAACCAAATCAGTAGGTAAAGTGTGCGTGTCATAATTAAATGATTAAACGGGTAAATTCAGGCCAACGCAAAATCAGCCAAAGGAATAGATTTACATAAAACAAAAAATATGCCTTTCTAAAACGGCAAATGAAAAGGAGATAGAAATACGGATACGGTTATTCTGTGAACGAATTCAATAACTAAACGAGCAAACAATCCCCGTTAAAAATAAAACAATACTTTCCCATTATTTGGTTCACTCAGGTTTGCATGTTTCCGCCAATATTGTGGATAACTGTAAACTGCTATTGCTTGACCAGCTTTTGCTGTATTACCATTTCGTGGTTGCGCTCAACCACCATGTACACCCCGGGGGCGTATGCTGAACCGAACATAAAACCGCTGTTTTTTGCGTTGTCAAACTGCTCAACCAAATTGCCCAACTGGTCATACACATAAACCTGTGCATGTGGAAGATTCGGCATAAAATTAAATGCCGTGTTGGATGGGTTCGGATAGATGGCATTCACATCGTCCATGATAAAATCATTCATGCCCACTGTACAGCTTTTATTGACGTGGACAAAATTTGCCGGGAAAGATGGCAGGCTAAGCCCGTTTGTAATTAAGCCGCTGAATGCCGTGTCAAGGTTAATACCCAGGTCTACATAATTTGCGCCAATGCTAGGCACGTCCGGACTGTTGATTACACCCAAATACGGGCTGTACGATGTTACCACGTAAATTTTTCCGTCACTGGCCAGCTGCATGCCGTAAATTTGCGCACCGCTGGTCACGTGCAAGGTGAAGGCAGAAGTTTGAATCACCAACGGATTGGTTGAAGTAATATCATACTGCACAATAGAGCCACCGTTTTCATATGTTGTCACATAAAGCAATTGCTCGTTGGGCGAAAATTCAATCCCATATAAATGGTCGGGAACAGGCACCGCAATGGGATTTGACACTACGCCCGTTATGGTATTGAAATCAAATAATTCAAGGGTATCAAGATATCCGTCAGCCAATGCAATACGGTCGCCACAACCGGTCATTTTCATTTGCCCGTAAGTGTTCTGGATCATTGACGTGCTGTGTACAATGCCTACGTTGCTTATAACCGGTGTTGCATTAAAGCCAACCGAGGTCAACTGGTAGGCATGAAATGCATTGGAACCCCATTTGTGCACGAGTATCCAGTAATCATTTCCGCCCGCCTCTTTAACCACTGCCAGTTTTTCGGTCATCATGCTGTCCACCAATGTATTTTTGGTGGTAACGTCACCGTTTCCTCCATCGAGCAACATGTCAACAATGGAATAGCTTAGCCCGTCTGACGAACCGTATTCATCCAGCGTAAATACATAAAAAATATGCGAACTGCCGGGTTGCGGCACAATAATGGCCGGGTGCGTGGTGGATGCACCTCCGTTAAGGCCAGTACCGTTAGGCATGGCCACATGGTTCTTATTATAAACGGTTAACCCATCGGTATAAAACAAAAGGGTCCCGCCAGGCGTGGAGATGGATGAACAGCCCTCATCGGCATACAAGGCGCCATTGCTTAGAACCACAGGCGAACCACCGGTGAAATCCAACCCGGCATTGTGGCCGAAATACCAGATATCAGCCTGGTTTTGTGAAAATGCTGCCATGGAAGACAGAAGAAATGAAGTACAGAGTAACGTTTTTTTCATAGTACAATTTGTTTGTTTGAAGGCCTCCCGGAATCCTTCGATCACACGGAATAAGCATTTTTGGCACACTTACCTCTAAGGTTGCTTCAGGGTAAGCGTATGGTGCTTCAAATATAAGAAAAAAAGTATTCATAAGCTTACCGCTCCTTAAATGCCTAAATCTAAAACAAGTATAGTAAAACCTGTTTAAAAAAGCACACGTTCCGTACACCGCTCAATCGTTTTATTTTCCCCCTCAATTCTTTTTTCCATTAAACCAGCCATAGATTTTGCCGTTTTACCTATTTGCGTGTGAACTCAAAAATGCGTTTATGTATTTTTATGTAGGGTTTTTCATTGGGAAAATCAGACGTTCTTTCTATCTAATTATTACATGTTTATGACATCAACGCAAAATAACTATATAATTGCCGCTTCCTTTGCTGTTGCATTGGCACTCTCGCTTGTGTTTGCGCGTTTTTTCTCACCCCCTCCCCGCAGAAGTTTGGTGGTGCTCTCTTTTTTTATTATTGCCTTTCTGGCCATGTGGGCCATGCAACTCTGGCTGTTCCCCTTCGGCCCGGTATTGTTTAACGTGTCCTGGCTACAACTGCTGATTGCAGCAGCGGTGTTTTCAGTGCTGGTAGTTGTTATAAGCCCCAAAGGACGCAACGTAAAAAAATCGGAACAGGAAGAAGAAAACCCGCTTATAATTTTTGGCATTGTATTCTGGCTGCTGGCCGCTGTGCTGGTCACATCCATTTTTATGGGATACAACCGCAATCCCCATGTGAAACCCATTGGAAATAACATTAGGTTATCCTTGAATGAAATCCCGGAATGAAAGAAAACGCTATTCACATACCGTTGGGTAAAATAACCCTTGCCGCCAACCTGTACATTCCCGAAGAGGCTACATCGCTCATCATTTTTTCGCATGGCAGCGGAAGCTCCCGCTTAAGCCCGCGCAACACTTACGTGGCCCGTTTCCTGCAAAAACAACTGGCCGCAACATTGTTGGTTGATTTGCTTACGGAACAGGAAGACCAATTGTATGCCAACCGTTTTAACATTGCTTTACTCACGCAGCGCCTGGTAAGCATTACACAACATATGCATGCACAGGACCAATTGAAACATCTTCCCATTGGTTATTTTGGGGCAAGCACTGGTGCGGCTTCTGCATTGAACGCTGCAACACAATTGCCGGAACTTATTTTTGCCGTGGTAAGCCGGGGAGGGAGGCCCGATATGGCGGCTGCATTAAGCAAGGTCCAATCGCCAACGCTGTTGATTGTGGGCAGCCTGGATACCGATGTTATAACTCTTAACCAGCAAGCGTATTCGCTTCTCCGGTGTGATAAAAAACTTGAAATTGTTGAAGGGGCCTCGCACCTGTTTGAAGAACCGGGAAAATTAAATGAAGTTGTGGCACTGGCCTCAGCCTGGTTTAGCAAACAGCTTACCAAAAAAAATAAATCCCATGTTATTCATTGACCGCGAAGATGCCGCTAAGAGGCTTTTGTCATGGCTTGAGCCCTATGCAAAAAAGCCCGGTATTGTATTGGCCATACCGCGTGGAGGAGTAGCCATTGGTTACCACATTGCCAAAAAATTTGGTCTTCCGCTTGAATTGTTGTTTACCAAAAAAATCGGGCATCCGCTGAGTTCCGAACTGGCCGTAGGTGCAGTAAGTCTTAGCGATTATATTGTTGACCCGCAATTTGAAATGCCTGATACATATATCAGACAACAGGTTGCAAAAATCCGGAAAAACCTGGAGGAACGGAATAAAAAATTTTTGGGTGAAAACTACAGTCAGTCAGACTTAAAAAACAAAACTGTAATCATTGCCGATGATGGTATAGCCACCGGAAATACAGTGCTGGCAGCAATACAGCTTGTGCGTCATGCTTCACCTGCACGCATTGTTGTGGCAGCACCCGTTAGCGCTGAAGAGGCCGCTTTTAAAATACGCCAAAAGGCCGATGATTTTGTATGCCTCAACGTAGCATCCGATTTTCTCGGTGTAGGCCAGTTTTACCGCGATTTTTCAGAGGTAAGCGATGCCGAAGTTGAGCGGTTACTTAACGATTTAAAACAAACTAATACCATATGAGAAATAAACCGCAGGCGGATGCGGTCCATACAAAAAAGTTACTGGTTGAAAATTCAGTTGAGTTGAATACCGGCCCGGCCATGGATGCGCTCATCGAAAAAATAGGTGATGTACAGGTTGTGCTTTTGGGCGAAGCCTCACACGGCACGCATGAATATTATACCTGGCGAAGTCTTATCAGCAAAAGGCTTATAGAAGAAAAGAATTTTTCATTCATAGCCGTAGAGGGCGACTGGCCCGATTGCTATACCCTTAACCGTTGCATCAAAAATTATCCGGGTGCATGTCCTGATGTGGAGACCGCACTGAAGGCCTTTGACCGGTGGCCTACATGGATGTGGGCCAATTGGGAAATTGTTGCGCTGGCGCGATGGATGCAAACCTATAACCGCGAACGCCCGAAGGAATCAAAAATAGGTTTTTACGGCCTTGACGTATACAGTTTATGGGAATCGCTCGAAACCATACTTAAATTCCTTGAGAAAAAAGGCCCTGAAGCAAAATCCACTGCGCTTGAAGCCATTAAATGTTTTGGTCCTTATAGACATGATGAAGGGTTATCGTATGCAAGGACCGCACGTTTTGTACCCGCTCCCTGCGAAAATGAAGTAGTGGATTTATTGGTGCACATGCGCAAAAACGCTATGAAATATACCCATGACCATGAAGAGGCCTTTAATGTTGAACAAAACGCCTGGGTGGTGGCCGGTGCTGAAAATTATTACCGCACCATGCTGGTTGCCGGTCCCGAATCGTGGAATATACGCGACAGGCACATGGTTGATACGTTAAACCGCCTGATGCAACTTTATGGCCGCAACAGCAAAGCCATTGTTTGGGAACATAATACCCATATTGGCGATGCGCGTGCTACCGACATGTGGCGTGACGGCATGATAAATACAGGTCAACTCATACGGGAACAATACGGTGAAAAAAATGTGTATACGGTGGGTTTCGGTTCCTGGTCGGGCACGGTCATTGCGGCTGACCAATGGGGGCGTCCCCCAACCATTATGGAAGTGCCGCCTGCACGGCAGGGAAGCTGGGAAAACCTGTTGCATGGATTGGCTAACGGTGAACGCACTAACGCATCTGACCGGCTTGTGTTCATGAACCGTAAAATGCAGGCCGACCTTGGAAAGGAGCATTTACCACACAGGGCTATAGGTGTAACATACAGCCCCAGATATGAGCGGTTTTTGAACTATGTTCCCAGCCGGATGCCTTACCGTTATGACGCTTTCATTTACATTGATCAAACACAGGCGTTACATCCATTACATGTTAAACCAGACCCGGGACAAGTGCCTGAAACGTTCCCGTTCGGTTTATAATTTTAACAGGCATTCATGGCTTTTTTTTTCTGGCTGCTAACTATAAAAACAACCGGTTTACCTATAATACCGGCAATGTCCGACTGAAGATCCGTAATTTTACGATAGACATAAAGTGAATTGAGATGATGACAATATATGATTTTTGTAAAAGCTACATTCTTCCATTGATATTAGGCATTGTTTTTTTACCGGTATCCATTGCAGCTACCGTGTTTGTTATATGCACCGAAAGGCCACGCGCTTTTGTGGCTTTGTCATGTTTTGTGCTTGTTGTCATAAGCATAAATCACCTGGTAGCAGAACCGCTTCTAAAAAACAACATGACCGTTGAAACAATTGCGAAACCTGCGAAAAAAGCGGCCCTTACCGTTACAAGCAGCGCTTTTCTGCATAAGACCAGCATTCCCAAAAAATATACCTGCGAGGGTGATAACGTTAACCCACCGGTAACCATTGGCGGTGTACCGGCTAACGCAAAAAGCCTGGTATTGATTGTTGATGACCCTGATGCGCCCATGGGTACGTTTGACCACTGGACTATATGGAACATTAAACCAACAAATACTATTATTCCTGAAAATACAGTGCTGGGTACCGAAGGAAAAAACGGCTCCGGAAAAAACGGTTACACGGGTCCCTGCCCGCCCACAGGCACCCACCGGTATTTTTTTAAAGTATATGCGCTGGACAAGCTGCTTGCATTGGAAGCAGGCGTTGATAAAAAAACCGTTGAAAAAGCCATGAAAGGACACATACTGGCCAGTGGTGAACTGGTTGGTTTATACCAAAAACAAAACAAATAGCGCATGCCAACAAAAAAACCTGCGCTTGTCAGCCAAAGGCCAATCACCGGTAAGGTGAAAAAAAGCGATAAAAAACAGGAAGCTGAGAAAGACCTGGCTAAATCCTACGATGAATTCAAGTTCTTTGAAGGCCAGTTTTACACCGGCATGAAAATAGGACGCAGCCACAAATGGTATTATGATAAAGGCGAATGGAAAGAAACGAAAATGACGCCTGATCTATGGCGTATATCCTATGCCGTTACAAAACGCAGGGCGGGCAAGGCCCCCGAAGGCTCAGGCGTACCAACCGGCACCGAATATCATTGGTACATACTAGCGCACCAACATGTGCGTAAACTGGATGCAAACAGTTATACTACTTCCATGACGGGGTTAAAATATAAACTGGCGCACCGCAGGGCCGACCACGAAAAATGGAACATCAGTGACAATGCGCAGCGCAAACGCCTCATCAAATTGCTTCAACAGTTTATTAAAAACCTGGAAAAACACCCGGGGGCCGAAGCATTGCAGCCAGTACCCGTAAAAAAAATAGAATCGAAAACCGATGTTACCCCGACCCTTAAAAAAAAGCGGGCACCGGTCAAACGCAAAATCACCGCAAAAAAATGAAAACGAAAATTATAACCTTTTATATTCTACTGCTTTGTTCATGTGCCAGTACCGATACAATGATTACGGGCTCCTGGAAAAGCAAAGAGCCCGCCTTGAAAAACTATAAAAGCATTCTTGTGGCTTCACTTACGGGCAATACGGTGACAAGAAACGGCCTGGAATCAGAATTAACGGAATTGCTTGAAAAAAACGGTTTAACAACGGCCAAAAGCATTGATTTGTTTCCCCCAACCATAAACACCCAGGATTCAAGTCACGCCATACTTATGAAAAAAGTGAATGCACGGGGCCTTGAGGCCATTTTAACAGTATCGTTGCTTAAGAAAGAAACGGAGTCGCATTATGTTGACGGAAGTTATGAACCCATGATGTATGCCTGGTATCCCAATTTTTGGGGCTATTACACATACTGGTACCCGTATACCTACAGCCCGGGTTATTATACCGAAACAACAGTGTATTACCTTGAAACAAACGTATACGATGCCAAAACCGAAAAACTGGCCTGGTCAGCACAATCCAAAACGTATGACCTACTGCATGAAGCTGATTTTTCACAGGAGTTCGCCCGGCAAATTGTACAAAAAATGAAACAGGACGGTATAATTATAAATCTGAATAAAGACAAAGACGAAGACAGGTACGATTAAACCCTTACGCCTACCACGCAAATGTCATCAACCTGTTCAAGCTGGCCTCTCCACAACTCAATGGACTTGTCCATCAACTGCATTTGTTTTTGCATGGTTTGCTGGCAAATTTCCAGAATAAGCTTTTTCATATTGGAATCCTTGAACTTTTTCCCTTTTGCTCCGCCAAATTGATCGGGATACCCGTCAGTGGTCATGTATAAAATATCGCCCTCGTTTAATGCAACGGTATGCGTGGTAAAAGGCCTTGGTTTTTCAGTAGCGCCAATGGGCTGTTTGTCGGCCTTTATTTCCACCAGTTCATAACCGGGTACTTCCTCAACGATTGTAATATTATTTTTGTAAGCTTCCTGTACATGGCCGTTATCTTTTGTTTTGCGTCTTACAATCCACAACGGATTATTGGCGCCTGACCATTTCACTTCGCGTGTATCAAGGTCAAGCAAACATAAACTGATGTCCATCCCATCTTTTACCTGGCTTTCGCTTTTTTCAAATGTTTCCAAAACAAGTTCGCGTACCTTGTCCAATATAAGTCCCGGTTCGGTCAGGTGAAATTCTTTCAAACTGCGGTTCAGCGCACCAGAACAAACAACACTAACCATGGCCCCCGGTACACCGTGACCGGTGCAATCGGCTACTGCAAATAAAATGGCGTTGCTGCTAACAGACTCCATCCAGTAAAAATCACCCGCAACAATGTCGCGCGGTTTGTACAGGATGAACGATTCGGTGAGGTATTGTTGCACCAGTTTATGGGGGGGTAAAATAGCCTCCTGTAACCTGCGGGCATAATTAATTGAATCAATAATCTCGCGGTTTTTCTCCTCCAGCTGCAAACTCTTAATTTCAATGATTTCTTTTTGCTGTTCGGTCTCCTCTTTTTGTTTCAGAATGATTTTATTCGCTTTTTGCTTATCACGGTATCCCTTCAAAATAAATATCAGCAAAACGGCCACTACTCCCAGGCCGGCAAGCGCCCAATAGGTAAGTTTGCGTTGTTCGTGTGTACGCATGGCCTCTTCCTGCCGTTGCAATTCTTTTTCCTGAATGGATTTTTTCAGGTCAAGCTCACGCTTGGCATTTTGCAATTTAACCGAATCTTCCTGGCGCTGGAATACCATGGCCAGTTGCTTACGCCTTAATTCTTCGCGCATTGCAATTTCTTTTTTTTCGGCATCGGCTTTTAACCGGCTTTGTTTGGCCTCAAATTCAAAAAACAATTGCTTGCGTTTGATTTCTTCCTGCAAGGCAAATTGCTTTCGTTCTTCTTCCATTTTTAGCTGGTTCTCCCGTTTTTCGTATTCATGCTGCAATTCGCGCTTATTTATTTCAGCCAACCGTTTTTCATTGTTGATGCTGTCACGTGCGGCAATATAGCTTTGGTAATAATCCATAGCCTCCTGGTATTTTTCCAGGTTATTGGCTGCATAATACATACAGCGGTAACATTCCTGTTCCTCGGGTAATAATTGTAATTTCTGAACAATCTTCAAAGCCGCACTGCAATCGTCAAGGGCCTTTTGCGATTCCTTTTTCTGGTTGTAATAAAAACCGCGTAGCTTAAGTGCCGAGCCCTGCCGGTGCTTGTTATTGGTGCGGTCGGCTTCTTCAATGGCAAGTTTCAGGTATTTCTCTGTATTCGGGTCATCATTTTCACCCATGTAAATGTTGGCAATGTTCATAAGGGCTATGGACTTGTCGCGTTCGGCATCGGGGCCTTTGTCTTCGTATTCAATGGATTTTTTATAGTTCTCAAGGGCCTTATCAAAATCACCCAGGCTGTTCCATGAATTGCCCAATCCAATGTGGGCGCTTGACATGCCCGAAAAATCGGGTTTTTCCATTTGATTGTACAGCGCAAGGCTTTTATTGAACATGTCCTGTGCTTTGGCATATTCCTTACGGGTTTGATAAAAATTACCCAACCCAATACAGGCGCTGGCTTGCCCGTCAAGACTGTTTACTTTTTCATACAAAGCGAGAGCCTTGCGGTAAGTGACCAGCGCTTCGGGGTAATTCCCGGCAAAATAAATGATGTTGGCCACTTTTTGCAGACAATCGGCCTGTTTGGATTCATTTCCCAGTTCTCCGTAAGCTTCAGCCGCTTTATTCAGGAACGGCACCGAATAATCATTGTTGTTTTCTGATGCATACACTTCGCCAAGCGCTTTGGCCAGCATAGCAATGTTCTTTTTATTATCCGAGTTTTTGTAATACTCCCAGGCCTTGCCGTAATAGGTAAGCGCATCTTCGCGGTTGTTGAGGTAAAAATCGGCTATTTCACCTGCCAGGAAATTTGAATAGGCCGCATCTTCCGGTTTTTCAACATTGGTGTATTTTTCAGCTGCCTTAATGTATGATTTAAATGCAGCATCGTATTTTTGCCCGTAAAAATAGTCGTTGTTACCGTAATAATAGTAACAATCGGCCAGCATCTTGGTGTCAACATATGTTTCAAAAAGATCAATGGCCTGCTGCAGCATGTCGCGGGCATCATCCGTATCCTTGCGGGCATACAACACATAGCCGTAAATATATTTGGCGTTGGCCAGTTCCCACTTATGTTCAGTCAATGTCAACGCTTTGATGCATAACTTAAAATACGGGATTGATTCTTCCTGCTGTTTGGCGTCATAACGGATCATGGCCAGGTAATAATTGCTTTTACCAATTACTTCCTGGTCATTGAACTCATCCTGTACAGGCAGGCTTTTAACAAGGTATTCTTCCGATTCCGTTGGTTTGTTGGCAATGTAATAGCATTTACCCACCAGGCTTTGTACACGGCTAACCCACGCTTTGTCACCTGCAGCCGTTACGTCCTTTAAAAAATTTAAACTGGCCGTTACACAGGAATCAGCCTTGTCAAAAACCCGGTCGCCTAATTTTTCATAGGTTTTTTTCCATTTGTCCTGGTCAGCGCGCGGAATCTTACCTGCTTTCACAGGGTGTATAACCAATAGGCATGCTGCAATAACAATGAAACTGAATTTTTGTATGTATGGGTGATTTTTCAACGCCCGCAAAGATAAATAATTTATCCGGTGGTATTTTTTACCCTGTTAAGTTCTTATATTTATATGTGGTTTTTCGTACGCTGTTCACCGTATTTTTTCTTTTACCCTGTTGCGTAGGGGCCCAGGGTATATACACCCGGGGTAAATTCCAGTTCACTGCCTATGAAAAAATACCTGCCTGGGCCTGTGTAACCTCAGGTTGGGAAAGCCAAAACCCGGTAATCCACCTGTATGACCACACGAAATATAAAGGCCATGCCGATTTTGTTTCATTCGGGTTGAAAACCGGTATCACTTTTGCCCAGTTCAAGGAGCAGGTAAAACATTTCAGCACACGCAAGTACCTGCCTTTTTTCCTGTACGACTTGCGCAGGGATCCATACCACCAAAACAATGTTGCCTATAAATGGGCTATACGCCTGGAAGACTATTCGTATGATGATAACCCGGCACAAATGACCGGGACCGTTATAAAACTGTATAACGCGGTTGAGAATTATATTGCAAAAGAAACGGGTAAACGTTCTAAAGGCGTTGTCATACTGGCTGTTTCGGAAAAAGTACATCCCAATACGGGCATTAAAAAATCGCTTAATAATTCCGGCATTTCAACTATTTTGTTAAAAGAACTGTTAAGCCATGCCGGTACGGCCAAAACAATAATATTGAATGAAGGCCGGGCCATCGGCCAGCTTAAATATGTAAAGGCCTCGGAAAACGAAACGGCTTTGCTAAGCCCCCATGATATCGTAATTTTTGAAAAGGCACCATTGCGTATTCCACCCGTAGCAGGAATCATTACGCTGGAGCCCCAAACACCCCTTTCACATGTAAACCTATTGGCAAAAAACAGGAAAACGCTCAACATTTGTACCGATAACCTTAAATCCATACCTGAACTTGAAAAACACATTGGTAAATACATTAAAATTACAGGCTACAAAGGGGAAATCAACCTGAGTGAAATTTCCAAAAAAAAGTTTGAAGAAGACGAAAAAGCCATTACACACATTGAACTGGTTATTCCTGCCGCCCATTTTGACTTTGATTCGATTGTTGATTTGCAAAATAATCCCGGTAAAGCAACGGTGAATTTTGTGGGTGCCAAAGCGGCTAATTTTGCACGCATTCAAAAAGCGTTCCCTGCATATACAACAAAAGGTTTTGCCATTCCGTTTTCGTTTTATACAAACCATTTGCACCGGGCCGGTGCCGGAGAAATCATAGATAGTTTACGCCTTTACCAAAACAACCTTGACCCATTACGAATTGATAAAATACTGGTTCGTTTGCGCAAAAAAATCATGGACACTTCTCTGGACACGTTGCTGGTTAGCGAGGTGCAGCAAGTCCAGAAAAAACAGTTTGACGGAAAAAAAATTCGCCTGCGCAGCTCCACCAATTGCGAAGATTTACCGAATTTCAATGGGGCCGGCCTTTATTTGTCAAACGGGTATTCAAAAAAGGAAAGTAAAAAGAAGCTGGAAGAAAAAATTAAGGAAGTATATGCTTCTATGTGGACCAGCTTTGCCTTTAAAGAACGCGCCTTTTACGGAATTAAGCACAAGGAAGCCGCCATGGCCATACTCATTAGCGAAGCCTACGAAAACGAATTGGCCAATGGCGTTGTATTAACCATTCCGGGTCAAAACAACGTGGCCGTTTACATCAATGCCCAGCCTGGCGGCCATTTGGTGACCAATCCTCAAGGAGCTGAAATACCTGAAGCATTATTTTTTAATTCTTCTGCCGACACCACGTATGAAATACGTTCGCATTCTTCGTTTGGCGATGTTTTTCTGAAAAAAGAAAATGAATCGTTACTTCAGGAGCTGAAAACGCTTTCGGCAGATATCCATAACGTACTTACCAAAGGCAAAAACAAGTACGGTACCGATATTGAATTTAAAATTATTTCATGCTGTGGTGAAAACAAACTGGTCGTAAAACAGGCACGCCTTATTTACGATGCAACACCGTATTGAAAATTCTATAACGGAATTAAAACCCTATATACAACCGGCAATTTCCCCAACCGTGGTAAAGCCCGTGCTTAAATTCGGGCGAAATCCTGGTAAGGCTGAATTCAATGGCAATTTTTTTGTACACAAGCGATATGCCCTGTTCATATTGCAAAACAAAACGTTCTATTTCCTTTGCTGAAAGCGTATATGCATCATTTCCAAACATACGTCCCTGCAGGGTTGCATTGTACAAAACAAACCTGGCCATTCCTTTAGCAAAAACATAAGCCTGAAATCTTTCCCGCCCGTTAAAAGGTATATACGTTAAAAAGTAGTTATTCATTTTACCGGTACAAAAACGAAATCCGATCGAAACATCATCATACAATGTTCCCGCACGTATTCCTGTCAGGGCGTTAAAATTCGCCCATTGTTGCGCTATTATACCTTTTTCAAAATTAAAGGTATAATTTAAAACGGGGCCGTTCCCTATTTGGTTTTCCCAGCCCACGGGCAAAGCCTGTCCAAGGCTTTTATGAATGAGTTTTTGTTCCTGCCCGCACAGTACGCAGGGACCAGTCACCCCTATATCAATTTTACTGGTAAGCCTGGCTTGGGTAAGCAAATCGTTTTCGACAAGGAAAAAAGAAAGAAAATTGGTGCCAGCATAAGGACGTTCACCTTTCTGAAAGGCCGGGTTGAGAATGCTGCGTGGGGTAAAACAGTCCTGGTCCAGCGAAAGGCCGTATGTTTTATTACCTTTTCCTTTATGCCCTGGCAGCAATCCGGTAATTTTCCATTTGTACATCGCGGTTAGAACCAGATCGTGCCGTACGCCTTGTGTAAAATACCTATCAGCATACACAAAAAAATCGTTGGCATAATTGGCGGCATAGTAACCCCTGGTGTATTCCTTGACTGAAAACGTTTGGGTATAAGCAGTTGCACCGGTAAACGATAAAACAAGGATCAAGGTACAATGCCTGGGAAACATGCCTGAATTTACATGAAAATAATTCTCCTGTGTCAACCCTGAATAATTATACGGTAAAATTTTTACTACATTCATCGCCTCATGAAAAACCTTGATCTTCTTTTGCTGTCGGTATTTTTGCTTGCCTTAACGCCCATTTGCCGGGCACAGGATAAAAGCCCGGGAGAACTGAAAAAAATCTATGAAAACAACAACCTGTCCAGCGCTGAGCGGCTTGACGCCATGGAGGAAGCGGGTTACTTGTACCTGAACCAAAATCCCGACAGCGCAATGTACCTGGGCCGGGCCATGATGGAGCTGGCCGCAAAAACCCGCAAATCGGCATTACTGTATAAAGCCTATTTTTTTATGGGCAATGCTTATGCGCAATCATACAACCTGGGGCGTGCCATTGATTTCTATAAAAAAGCCTATGATAAAGCGGTTGAAATGAAAGATGAAAAAAAAATGGCCAGCGCCCTGCAAAACCACGCCATTTCCCATCAACAGTCAGGAAATGTACCTGACGCACTTGCCTGTTTTTTAAAAGCATTTAAACTTGCCGAAAAGGCTGCGGATAAGCATCAAATGGCCACCATTTGCTCAAACATTGGGTTGGTTTATATTGTTCAGGAAGATTACGCAAGAAGCCTTGAGTATTATTCCAAAGCACAGGTACTGGCAAATAACATAAATGACAACCAGCTTTTAGCCAACATTTATGCAAACCTGGGTTCCTTGTACTACAAAAAACAGGAATATGACAAGGCCTTATCACAGCTCAACAAGGCGTTTGAATTAAAAACCGGCATGAATGACAAAGCGGGTATAGCAAACCTGCATTACGAAATGGCCGAAAGTTATGCCGGCAAGGCCGATTATGCTCAGGCAAAGAAAAATGCCGTAAAAGGCATTGAAATTTGCACTGAAATAAATTACGCATCGTTGCTTTGCCGGGGAAATTATTTAATGTGCAACATACTTTTTATGTCAGGTCAGTACAATGAAGCAAACCAGTATGGTATGAAAGCGCTTAACTGTGCGCGTGATCAAAGCAATATTTACCAACTACGTGACACCTATAAATTATTGGCCGAAATAGCGTCAAAAACCGGAAAAATAAAAGCGGAACTTGAATATACAAAAATCTACCACAGGTTTAATGATAGCATTGTTGCCGAAGAAAACACGCGTAAAAAGGTACAGGAGCAACTTGAATATGAATACCAGAAAAAAGCCATGGCCGATAGTTTACAAATGGTTAAAATGCGCAAAATAAGAGAAATGGAGCTTGAAAAAAGCGAAAGATCAGGAAACGGAAAAGGCATGTATACCATGCTCATCCTTTTAGGCGCTACAACACTTATTGTGTTGGCCCTGTTTTTATTTATGCGAAAAAAATAATTGCTATATTTAATGTATGCAAACGGCCGTTATGAAAAAAGCACATTGGATTATAGTGTTTCCCTTTTTGCTTTTTTCATGCAAAATGAATCGAAGCGCGCCTGCCGCAAAAAAATCAGAAGCTGCAACTGCTGAAAGAACTATGCAAATGACCGTAACAGGAATTGCCGAACATGCCAAAATGGGCGCCATCGTGGTGGCTGATGACGGGAAGGTATATTACATTGAAGGGAAACCGAACTGGGACAAGGAAGGTTATTATAAAAAGAAAATACGTGTGACCGGAAAAATGTATACACGTACAACCCGGCCAGAAGACCTGGTAAACGACAAAGGCGAGTATTCGCAAGGTGCCGAAGGAGAAAGTAAATTCATACGTGCCTCGGAAATTGAATTAATGAAATGATTTTTTTTAAGTCAACAATTACCTAACGCCCGGTCACGTGAATGCTGACGAGCGCGACTTAATACAGCACTGTCAGCGTCATGACAAAGCGTAGCTGTCATGACGAACAACGAACCGGAAATATATTCTCACGCATTTAACACAATTTAAACCCACCCAGACCTCACACCACCGATACGCTGACAACTACTTCTTTCCACACCCATCATCCTTGCAGCATTTGGGTAATTTATTGTACCCAACTTCATCGGCCGGTATATCATCGGCCCAATAACCCAGTTTTGACAGGGCTTTGCGTATTTTATCGGGATCGGTTTTATTGGTACGGTACTTTACCGTAACCATTTTCGCATCAAGGTTTACCTTGACCTCTTTTATCCCTTTTTCAAACACCAGTTCGCGTTCAATGCGCTCCTTGCATTCCCCGCAAACGGTAGATGTTTTAATTTCTATAGTTTTAGTATCCTTACCGGTAAATGATATCACCAGGAACATTAGTATTCCAATTGGTAATATGTTTTTTAGTGTTTGCATAATCTTGCTTATTTAAAATAAATGCCTTGTCTTTTTTTAAAATAGAAATTTTAAATAATGAAATGTAAAGTTAAACCGTTAAATCCAAAATAGTTCTCCATTTGAAATTTCATTATTTAACATTATTTTCTCAAGCTATACCTTAAGCCGGCATAAATCACCCGCCCGTTCAACGGCCCCCAAACCAGGCTTGCGTCAAAATACGTTCCAAACGGATCATCGGCTGCAATAACGGCATGGCGCTGGGTCTGGTTCAATATATTTTCAACCCCTAAATACGTTTCAAATTTACGGAACAACTTGGTTACCTGTACGTGCACAATGGTCAAAGGTTCGCCTTTTTTAGGGAAGGCATACGCAGGCGGATTTGCTTCAGTGTTTGGAATACGCGCTGCATCAACCCAATTGCTTATTATGTCCAGTTTCCATATCTTGTTAACCGTTCTCCAGCTTAAATTGGCCATGGCCCGGTTGGGCGACACCATTGCTTTTTGCTGCAAAGCACCTGCCACGGTTTGCCTTACATCGTAATGCTTGAAAGCAATTTTAAACTGAAGGGTTTTGGTTAAGGCCATGTCCAGGTCAACCTGGGCGCTGTGTGCGTATGACTCACCCGTCAAATTATAAAAGTTCAGTTCGCGTACGTTCATGTCATAGTCAACAACTACCTGGTTTAAAAACTGTGTGTAGTAATAATCAATGTTAAACATCCACTTGTTTTCACCCACGGTAATTTCCTGCGTGAAACTTGCTCCCGTGTTAAACGCTTTTTCGGGTTTCAAATCGGTTGCAATTAAAATAATACGCGATGAGGCCAGTGCCGACATGTTTTCCATAAGCGTTTTGCTGGTCCTGAAACCCGTTCCGGCAAGCATCCTGAAGGCCGATTTCTCTGTAACGGCCCAACGCATATGCAGGCGGGGTGTGTAGTGTAACCCAAACGTATTATGGTAATCAACGCGGTTTCCAATAAGCAAATTGAATGAGGGACTTGGCGTCAGACTGTATTCAAAAAATGCTCCCGGTATATATTCTTCCTGTGGGGTATTAATACCGTTAACAAAAAAATGGGTGTTGTCGTAAATAAATGACAAGCCTGTTTTAAACGTATGCCGCGTATCGTGTATATAATCGGAATAAATACCGTTGAAATAACCTGAATGCTGTGTGGCATCAACAATGCGGTAACCGAAATTTGAATTGTTCTGTTGATACCGGTAACTCCCTATCAGCCCTATACTGGCCAGTTGTTTTTCAGGAAATAAAAATCCGTTTTTGAAATAAATCTGGTGCATTTGCGTGTTTATGTTGGCCTGGTAAGGCCCTTGTTCGCTCAAAATTTTTCCGGCACCCAGTTGACCTCCCATTTTATCATCAGCCAGGGTATGAACCATAATTACCTGCTCGGCTTTTTTCCCCATGTGTTTCCAGCGGTTCACAATATTTACCTGCCGGCTTAATGGATTATCCCTGAAACCATCATCGTTCATATCATTTTCGGTCAGGTTGGCATTGCCGTGCAAAAACAACAGTGTTGACCAGTCCTTTTTCATTTTTTTATTGAAATGAAAATTGGCTTCAGTGCGCCCCATCGTACTGCCGTACAGATTCGCAAAAAACGTTTCCGTCTTATCATCTTCGGGTTTGAGCAGTTCAATGTTAATCATACCGGCCATGGATTCAAACCCGTTCACCACGCTGCCAATTCCTTTGGTAATTTGAATGCCCTGTAGCCAGGTGCCGGGAATAAAACTCATGCCGTAATTAGCCGCCAGTCCTCTTGTATAAGGAACATTTTCGATTTGAACAGGTGAGTACAACCCGCTTAAGCCCAGCATTTGAATGGTACGGGCCCCGGTAACCGCATCGGTATACACCACATCAACACTGGCATTGGATTCGAAACTTTCGGCCAGGTTGCAACATGCGGCTTTTTTCAGTTCGTTGGTGCCTATGTGTTCAACCTTAATCACTTTCACCAAATCAATTTTGGTATCATAATCACGAAATAGAATGTTGACAGCTTCAAGCGTGTTTAAGGGGTATAACAAAACATGATACACTTTTTTTGCTGTGTCAACCTGTATGCTGTCGGTACCAAAACCGGCTGCGTTTATATAATAGGTTTCGGCATGCTTCATGTGATAAAGCAAAATATTTCCGGTACTGTCAGCCTGTGCAACCGTTTCCTTGTTTGCATTGGTCATAACAGCGGTATGCAGGGGCAGTTTTTTTGTTCCTGCCAAACCGTATACATGTACCATTATTTGCTGGCCATAGCTTAAACTTTGTACAACCAGCAACAAAAGCAATAATAGCTTGTGCATTTGAGTTGATTTAAATATTATTACACGTTAATTTTGCAAAAAATCAACGGTTACATCAAATCAAAAGGCTGCAATTTAGTATGGGTAGATTTGGATATGGTAAAGGCGGAGAATGATGGGTAAACGATACCCCTCCCTTAAGGTTACACGATAAGAAAAATTCAGCATTCAATAAAGGCGAAACAAAACTGGTGGCCAGCGAGGGTTTAACACTTATTTTACTGGCATCGCCCAACTGGTCTTTATCCAGCTTAACTATTTTGATCTGGTCAGAACAGCAGGCATCTTCAGCCGGGTTTTCGGAACAGCAACTTTCTTTTTCAAATGAAAAAACTTTGGTTTCGTTTGCTTCACCACCACAATAATGCGTACTAAATCCAACGCCCGCCATGGCTGGCAGATAGATCATGAGGATCAATATGGCTGTAAGTTTCTTGATCACCACCTCAAAAATACGTACATTTGTATGATATACAAAACGAATTAGTACTTTTTATGAGCCAGTCTCCAATTCCTACCATAGTTTACGCTGAAATGACGCCCAACCCGGCCACCATGAAATTTGTGGCCGACAGACCCATCGTAAATGGCGATTATATTGCTGAATACCTGCATTGGACCGAGGTTAAAGACACCTCACCCCTTGCCGAAAAACTCTATACATTCCCGTTTGTCAAGTCGCTGTTTTTTGCGGGTAATTTTGTGACAGTTACCAAAATTGACGACATATCATGGGACTACGTTACCATGGAACTGCGTGAATTCATTCTTGATTTCCTAAAACATAACCAGTGGGCTGTTGTTAAACAACCTGAGGCGCGCCATCAGGAAGAAACGGGCGAAGCCGTGAAAGCCGAACATGCCACACCTTCAAACGAAACCGAATTCAAAATCATTGAACTGTTGGATGAATATGTAAAGCCGGCAGTTGAGAACGATGGTGGCGCCATTCATTTCAAATCATTTGAAAACGGAAAGGTCCATCTGGCGTTACGCGGTGCCTGCAGCGGCTGCCCCTCTTCAAAAATGACCCTCAAGGGTGGTATCGAAACACTTTTGAAACAACATTTACCCGAGGTGCAGGAGGTAGTTGCGGAAGAGCTGTAGCGTTATCAATATAGTGTATCAGTCGGAGTATCCCGTATACCGATACACTAATAACTTACAACACTGGTACTTTTCTAACGAAGGCCGATATGGGCCTTAATACCTTATCAAATACACCCAATTGCACCACCACCACATCGCCATTTGAAATCAATCCATAGGCGCGCTCGGGGTTCCAGGGCAACGGTTTTCCTTCCAGGTCAACCGCCCCGCCACGGTTGGGCATATGATACAAGTCAACGGATTTCGGCCCGGTTTTAGCATCTTTTATAGAAACCCTGAACCAGGGTTTTAGCTTTCTGAGCGAATCAATTTGGGCATAGGACAACAATTTTGCAGGCGTCTCAAAATGGATTTTTTTGTATGCGTACATATAGGCCCGGGCCGTTAGTGTGTCAAACCCGTTTACTTTATTTCCTTTATAATCGCGTAATTCCAGTTTACCTCCCGCTACCGCGTTTAAGGTAAACCCTTCCTCGGGAGTCTCGCCAGCCTCAACTTTCACCTCCAGCAGGTTTTTGGGATCGGAATAAAAAATACCTGAATATTTCCATTCGTTTTCTTCGGTATAAAAACGCGTGTCAAGCTGGCCGTGAAATGAAGTGAGTTCCATAATGTACGGCTCGCTGGATTTACCGTGCCCGGGTGTTTCGAGCAGCATATACGTACCTGAACGGTC
>DASPJQ010000502.1:0-3694 GCA_035628535.1 Flavobacteriales bacterium
AATGCTGTGGGACGGTGTGTTTGACAGCGAAGTAAATTCACCCGACTATAACAGCGGATTGTTTACGGATAATGCAGAAAACCCTGTTTTGATAGGTAACGTTACAAACAGTTTAACCGACCTTGATGTGGTTGTAAAAAAATATGATCCTGCTGGTAATGTTTTGTGGACCAACGTAATTGATTATGGAACCACTTATAATAACCTTATTGGATATGCACAAACATTTATAAATGAAATTTTTGTTGCAACCAGTAACCCTGCAGGGTATGCTGATATAACCAAAATAGATGGCACCGGAAACACCATGTGGAATACCACGGTTAATTATTCATCAGGAGCCGGTTTTTCGGCTGATGCAACCAGCAATTTCTTTTATTTGGGAGAAGCAACAGCTTCGGGGCAGTCAAACTTTAAACTTGGTAAATACAATTCAACAACTACCCCTGTGTGGGTCTCTACGCCAATTACCGATGCTGCCGTTACATCAATACTTGGTAAAACCGTAAGCGATGCATCAGATAACGTGTATGCTTTGGGTATGCATATTGACAATTCAAAATACTGGTTGTATGTTGAGAAATACAACAGCACGGGTGTATGGCAGTGGGGACAACGCATTACAGGGCACGATTCAACCCAATTTGTTTTATCAACCGATTTGCAATTGGATGCCAGCGGAAACCCACTGCTGCTTGGGTATGTGAAATTAACCAGTGGGGCTGATGCCCAAGTGATATCAAAATTGGATGCAGTAACAGGTAATACAATTTTCAAAACGTTCTATAATGCAGGGAATACCCATAACCAATACGGTTATGCCATGACACAAGATGGTACAGGCCAGATTTACGTTTCAGGAAGCTATTCATCAACAACAACTCCTTCGTACAAAGTGGCCTGCGTCCAAAAATTTTCCGCTGCTGGGATTTTGCAATGGGAATATGCACATCCTTCGTTGGCGGGTTCCGATTATTTTGGTGAAGTGTCAATTGACGCAGCAGGTGATGTTGTTTTAACAGGGACCCGTGCCTTTTATCCCAATCCCTTCACATTTGGATCGCATATTCTTACCGTCAAGGTAAATTCGGTTGGAGCACTCCAATGGGAAAAAATATTCGAATCGGACCTACCCGGATCTTTCACTGTTGGCGAATTAAAATTGGTGAATAACCGTGTATACATTGCTGCAACTGGTCAAATGAGTGCTGGAAACAACCAGGACTTGGTATTGCTAAAGTATTGCGATAACACAGCTCCGGTAATTACCGACCCGCTTTCTTTCACACCGGTTAACGCTTCGGTTTTATTGTGCAATGGATCATCCATTTCAATGGGCACAAATACCGCTTCACCGAGTTACCAATGGTACCCGAACGGTGAAACAACGCCAACAATTATAACAGGTACTTCCGGTTTTTATTCGGTGAAAGCAATTGAAACAGACGGATGCGCTAAAATTTCCGATTCTATTGAAGTAAATGTCAAGCCTATTCCGGTTACACCGTCCATATGTGCAGTAACCGTTGATTCGGCATCAACCCATAACATTATTTTTTGGGACAAGACGTTTTATACCGATGTTACACATTTTATCATTTACCGTGAAGATGTGACCAACATTTACATGCCGGTTGGTTCTGTCCCTTACGATAGCCTGTCAGAATACCATGATTACGGTGCCAACCCAAACATAACCACCAAACGGTATAAAATCTCTGCAGTTGACACCTGTGGAACGGAGAGTTTATTGAGCCCATACCACAACACCCTTTATATTTCAAATAATGGATTGGGTGAGTTTAACTGGAATTTATACGAAATTGAAGCGAGTCCGAATCCTGTTGCCAATTACGAGTTGTACAGGGCCGATACTGCTGGAGCTGGATGGACACTGGTTGGAACAACTGCAGGAACGCAACAGATTCTTGCCGACCCCGCCTATGCTTCTTATCCATATGGTAGTTGGTATGTTTCAACCGTATGGGGAATGACGTGTACATCAACGCGGGCAGGTATAAGCACTTCACGTTCAAACTTGCGTCAACATTCAACCAGTATTGGAGGAAAAATAAATGATTTTGTTAATGAAACCGGTATGCGTATTTATCCTAACCCCGCTTCAGAAAATGTTGTTATTACGCTTGAAACGGTAACAGGTTCGCAAACCAATGTTTTTGTAAAAGACGGGGCCGGTCGTATAGTGATCCAGCAGGAATTCAGTGGAAAACAATTCAACCTTTCGTTGAGCGGCATAGCAACCGGTGTTTATGTGGTTGAGTGCTTAAACGGAGGCAGCGTATTTACCTCCCGTTTTATAAAAATGTAACCTGCATCCTGCGGACGGGCCTGTTGGCATGCCGTTTTTTGGCCTTTGTTTAAAATGCAGATATATAAAAATAAAAACCATGAAAACAAAAAAAATGATCTCAATGGCTATGATCATTGCTTTTACCGGAAATGGATTTGGACAGGATTTGATCGTTTATAAAAACAATTCAAACCTTTATGGTTTTGTGAAATTGAACACAAATGATGTAATCATTTCTCCAAAATACGATTATGCTTATGAATTTGGGAGTTCAGGTCTTGCGCTGGTAAAAAAAGACCTTAAATGGGGGTATAAATAAATCCGGTAAAGAAGTAATCCCTTTAAAATACGATTACGCTGAAGTATTTAACGAAGGAAGGGCCCTTGTTGCCACAGGCCGCTCGGCTTTATTTGGATTTATTGACACTACAGGAAAAGAAGTTATACCGCTAAAATATAATTTAGCTTACAGCTTCAGCAATGGTTTGGCTGCCGTGCAAAAAGATAAACGTTTTGCTTACATAGACAGATCGGGAAAGGAGATCACGGAGTATAGATTTGATGCTGTAAAACGTTTTGGGGAGGACATAAGTGGTAGAATGGTCCATGATATGAAAGACCTGGCTTCAGTGGCTATTCTTGAACCGAATACAAATAATTATAAGTGAGGAATAATTAATGTAAAGGGAGAAGAAATTACGTCTTTAAAGTTTCTGTATCCAATCGATTTTCAGGAGGGTATCGGTGTGGGTATTATTAAACCTTTGGCCACCGATAACGGGTATTGCGTTTACATTGATAAATCCGGGAAGGAAATTTCTCAAACACATTGTGGGTGCCAGCCATTTAATAATGGATTGGCAATGGTTACAATATTTAATGACCAGCACTATAAGGTGGGTTATATTGATAAAACCGGAAAAGAGATAATTCCCAAAGAATATGATTTTGCGGAGCAGCCGTTTGATGGGTTGATTAAGATTGGAAAATATGCTAGTGGCAAATTAAAGCTTTCCGGTAAAAGAATGTATGGGTATTTTTGACATTTCAGGAAAGATGATATTGCCTGTTGAATACAATGATGTGCTGTACGATCCCCGGGACAGAGGGGTTATTTTGGCCCGATAAAAATGGCAAAGCCGTCTATTTCGACAAACAGGGTAATCAGAAAAAAAACTATAAACCAAAATGAAATTAATGGAAAAACCGTTTCCTGCTTTTTTAACTCCGCATACAGGAATAACCTGCCGTTAACTGTTTCGGGCTTACATTTTCGGTTATACTAACGTAAATTAGGGTATAAATTAATTAAAATGAAAACAGTTAACACTCGCTCAAAATACATGTTGCTTCCATTTTTTTTGATAGGAACAGGTGTAAACT